>JAUIKB010000255.1 GCA_030430975.1 Polyangia bacterium | reverse complement strand
ATTCACTCGATAGTTCCCTCTAGTGATGCGTAGCAGCTCAAGGTGTCAAACAATGTCATGCCGGTATCCCCGACTTGTCCCCGCTGACTCCACGAGTTTTCAACAGGGTGCTAAATGCACGACACCCCGGCGACTGAGTCACCGGGGTGCGAATCAACAAGTGCCCTACGATCGAGGGCCCTGTCAATGACGTCGTGCGCTTTCGATCACGAGGTCTTCTTGATGACCTCAACTCGCAGCGAGACCGCGACTTCCTTGTGAAGCTTACAAGGTACCTCGCTCAAGCCTAGCGTCTTGATGGGGTCCTCAAGCTGGATCATCCGTCGATCGAGCGCGATGCCCTGATCGGCGTATGCGTCTTCGATGTCCTTGGACGTCACCGACCCGTACATCTTGTTCTCTTCGCCGACCGAGCGCTCGATCTTGACCGCGACGGCCTCGATCTTCTTTGCAAACTCCTTGGCCTCTTCGAGCTGCTTGGCAGAGCGAATCGCCGCCTGCTTCTTGACGTCGTCAATTCGAGCGATGTTCGCCTTGGTGGCAACGACGGCCACGCCCCGCGGAATGAGATAATTACGCGCGTAACCTGGACGCACACGGACCACATCGCCGCTGGTGCCGAGGTTCTCGACGTCGTCCTGTAAAACTACTTGGATGGTGGATGCCATGGCGCCCTCTAGTCGTTGGCGGTGAAAGGTAGCAGGGCGATGTTTCGCGCGCGCTTGACGGCGAGCGTGATCGCGCGCTGGTGTTTAGCGCAGGTTCCCGAGATGCGACGTGGCACGATCTTCCCGCGCTCGGTGATGAAGTAGCGGAGGAACTGCGGGTCCTTGTAGTCAATGGCCAGCGCGGTGTCCGAACAGAACGGGCAACCTCGACGTCGGCCGCGCCGAAATCCGAGTTCGCCATCTTTACCCGGGCCGCCGTTGCGGCCGTTGTCGCCAAATTGCGACGTACGCTCACGATCGTTCATGACTCATCTCCATCGGTCTTGGCTGTCGACGTTTCGGCGGCTGGTGCCTCAGCGGCTGCTCCCTCGGCCGGAGCAGCGGGTGCTGCGGCGTCACCCTCGGCGGGCGTCTCCGCTCCTTCGGCGGGCTCTTCTGCCGCTGGCGTCGGAGCCGGACGCTCGACCAAACCGAGCGTGCGGGCTTTGTACGAGCCGTCTTCTTCCTCGGGCTCACCTTCGATGGCCTCGTAGGCGACGTTCGCGTCGTCGACCTTGACCTCATCCATCTGGACCTCGGACTCGACGATGATGGTCTGGAACTTGATCACCTGATCGAGCAGCCGGAGGTTGCGCTCCAGCTCGGCGACGATCGAACCGCCGCCGACGTAGGTGGCATAAACGTAGATGCCGTGCCGGTACTTTTGAACTCGGTACGCGAGCGCCCGTCGGCCCCAAGACTCAAGACGCGTGAGGCGCCCCGACTCCTTGGTGATCACGTCCTTGAGGCGATCGGCGATGGATTGGGACACTTCACGTGTCGCGTCCGGCCTCAGGACATAGATGGTTTCGTATTCTTTGGTTCGTATAGGCGCAGTACTCGACACACTTGGCATGTACTGGCTCCTTTCGGACAATGGCCGCGGGAACACCGCAGCAAGGAGGTCAGCGCTTCGCGCGCTGGTTGAGGTCGTTTTTGACCTCTTCGAAGTCACGCTCCAGAATCGCCTGGAGCGCCCCACAGGCACGGTCGACAAGATCGTCCACCAGCTCCTGTTCGGTCGGGGCGAAGGCTTGTAGCACATAATCCGAGACGTCACCCCGAAAGTTGGGCGGCGGACGTCCGACGCCGATCCGCAGTCGCGCGAAGTCGCGGTCACCGAGTTCCCGGGCGATGCTCCGAACACCTCGGTTGCCGGCATCGCCGCCTCCCACCTTGAGTTTCAGAGTCCCCAGCGGCAAATCGATCTCGTCGTGCGCCACCAGAACGCCCGCCGGCGGAACGCGGAAGTACGCCGCCGCCGCTCGGACGCTGCGACCCGAGTGGTTCATGAACGTCAGCGGCTTCAGCAGGCGACGAGCCCCCGTTGCTCCCCGGTACACAGCCAGCAGTCCGTCGTGGGCGGGCTGCCACGCCGAGGCGGAGAGGCGCTGGGCCAACCGGTCGAGCGTTCTGAAACCGATATTGTGCCGAGTACCGTCGTAACGCGCACCCGGGTTCCCGAGGCCAACCATCAGCAGCCCCACTCCGGTTGACTGCTGACGGTTCGACACGGGCGGCGAACTCAGTCTTTCTTTTCTTCCGCCGGTGCGTCCTCGACAGCCGCGCCCTCGGCCGGCGCTGCTGCTTCCTCTTCGGCCGCCGGTGCCTTACGTGCACCCATGATCGACGCGACCGTTCGGCTCTCGGGAATCGCGAGTTCGACGCCGTCGGGCAGCGTCAGCTCGCCGGCGGAAACCAAGTCGTCGATATTCAACTCCGTGATGTCGTGGGTGATCTTCACCGGCACGTAGGCGGCCTTGCAGCTCACCGGAATCTCGCGAAACACCTGTCGCAGACTTCCGCCCATGACGATGCCCTCGGCTTTGCCAGTAAGCTCCAACGGCACCTTCACGTCGATCATCTCGTCCGGGGCCGTTCGCTGAAAATCCGTGTGCAGGATTTCGCGGGTCAGCGGATGATGCTGATGGTCGACGATCCGCGCCGTGATTTTCTCCTGTCCGTCCACCAGCAGCTCAAGCAACGCGTTGCTGCCTAGCTCGCTCGTGAGCACGGCATAGACGTCCTTGGGTGACACCGCGATCGGCAGAGCAGCATCCTTGCCGCCGTAAGCAACTGCTGGAATTCGTCCTTCGGCGCGCATGCGACGGGCCGGACCCTTGCCCTTGGTGTCGCGGCGGACCGCGTGAATCTGAGTAAGCTCCATGGCTCTATAACTCCTTCGAGTCGGTAAGTACGCTGCCGTCAGTTACACGAAAAGTGAGCTGACGGAATCGCTGTTGTGAATTCTTCGGATGGCTTCGCCCAACAGCCGACCGAGCGAGATGTAGCGGATCTTCTCGCACGCCTCGGTCTCCGCGTTGGGTGGAATGGAATTGGAGACGATGACTTCCTTGAGCCGCGACTCACTGATGCGTTGCACTGCCGGACCACTCAGAACGCCGTGGGTTAGACAGGCCACGACGGATCGGGCGCCCGCGTCCATCACCGCTCGCGCGGCGTTGCACAGCGTACCGGCCGTATCGACGATATCGTCCACGATGATGCAGTCTCGATCCTTGACGTCGCCGATAATGTGCATGACTTCGCTTGCGTTGGGACGGTCGCGCCGCTTGTCGATGATCGCCAGCGAGGCCCCCAGTCGCTTCGAGTACGCGCGGGTGCGCTCCACGCCGCCCGCGTCGGGCGACACGCACACCGCGTCTTCGGTGTAGCGCGGCTTGAGATAGTCCTGCAGAAACACAGGTAGCGCGAACAGGTGGTCGAAGGGGATGTTGAAGAATCCCTGAATCTGCCCAGCGTGTAGGTCCACGCAAACAATGCGATTGACGCCGGCCGCAACCAACAGGTCGGCCACGAGCTTTGACGTGATCGGGGTCCTGGGCGCGACTTTGCGATCCTGGCGCGCGTAGCCGTAGTACGGAATCACCGCGGTGATCGACGCAGCCGATGCGCGACGTAGGGCGTCACACATGATGAGCAGCTCCATCAGGTTGTCGTTGACGGGACTGCTGGTGGATTGGATCAGGTAGGTATCGAGACCCCGGACGTTCTCCTTGATCTCGACGAACGTCTCCCCGTCGCTGAATCGTGAGACTTTTAGCTCACCGACAGCCGTGTCCAAGCCCACGGCGATTTCTTCGGCAAGGGCCGGATTCGAATTGCCTGAGAAGATGCAAACGCGCTTGACGGCCACTGGGTACACACCCTTCAGGGAGAAAACCTGCCGGAACCGGCGGGGCGCGCTTCGTAGCAGCCGCCCTGAACCCTGTCAATCGCGCGTGATTTCGGCGTGCGGCTTCAGTCGCCAGCGCACCGCGTGGCTCACTTGTAAGGATTCGACATGTCGATCGTCGACGCTGGCTTAGCGGTCTTGGCCGGCGGAGGATCTGGCTGTTTTTCAGGCTTCTTGGTCGCCGGCTTGGCTGGCGGGCGCCAGCGCCCAGCGCTCCGCGAGGGCTTCTTGGCGGCCGGCTTCTTCGGCGGATCGTCATCTGGGGCTTCGGCCGATTCCGCTGTTGTTGCAACGCTATCCACCGGCGGCGCTGCCGCGGTGTCGACAGGCTGCGCTGTCGGTTCGGCCTTCTCCGGCGTGGCCGGAGCGTTCCCCGGTTGACTGGCAAGCTGACCATCGACCGTCGATGGCCCGCTCATCATCAGGATCGCAGCCGCGATGCCGGCGAGCAGGAGAATCGCCAGGCCGATCATCAGCGGGGCACGCGACTTGCGCTCGTGGATCTCGCTAACTTGGCTGATCTGTGACAGCTGCGGATGACTCACCATCCCTGACGACGCGGAACTCAGCTCCACGTTCGCCGTCGAGATTCCGGACGACGACGGCGCGCGGCGCCGGCCAACACCAGAGAACGACTCAAGATCGCCGGGCTCGCTATTGGCGACCCACGCTCGTACCGCATCGCGCTGCCTAGTGAGATCTTCACCGATGACCTCGGAAACATAGGCGGCGACTTCGCGCGGTGCCGCGACAACGTCGGCCTGGGCCGCGGCTCGCTCAAGATCGTCAGCCAGCAGCGCGCACGTTGCATAGCGAGCGTCCCGGTCGCGATCCAGGGTCTTCATACACACCTCGGCCAGCGCAGCCGGGATATCGGGTGCGACCTCTGCCAGATTGGGAATCGGCTCGGACACGACCCGACTGAGCGTCGCGGCTTCGTTTTCCGCCTTGAACAGGCGCCGCGCGGCGAGCAGCTCCCACATGACGATGCCGGCAGAGAAGACGTCCGCACGCCTATCGACGTCGGGATCGCCGGCAGCCTGCTCGGGCGCCATGTACGCGATTTTGCCCTTGAGCTGCCCTACTCGGGTCGCCGACAGACGGGTGGCCGCACGAGCGACGCCGAAGTCCGTGATGCGCGAAACGCCATCTATTCCCACCAAGATATTCTGGGGCGATACATCGCGATGAACGAGTTCCGTCGCCTCACCACGCTCGTCTTTCAACTCGTGAGCCGAGTGAAGGCCGGCCAGCATGTCCAGCATGATGCGCGTCGCGATACGGGTCGGGACTTTCTGCCCTTCAGCGGCGGCGCGCGCTAGAAGCCGAGCGAGCGTGTCGCCCTCGATGTACTCCATGACCAGGTAGTAGCCGCGGTCGCTGGCGCCTACTTCGATGATCGGGACGACGTTCGGATGGTGGATACCTGCCGCTAGGCGGGCTTCGTCGAGGAACATCTCAACGAACTCTTTTTCCTTAGCTAGGTGCGGGTGAAGGCGCTTGATCGCAACGAACCGCTGAAACCCCCCAACCCCGCCAAGCCGCGCGAGAAACACCGTCGCCATGCCGCCCGAAGCGATTTCAGCGACAAGGTCATAACGGTCGATCTTGAGAAGACCTTCCGATTCGACGTCGATCAAGCGCGCGGCAACCACAGAGCTAGAACCTTCCCACGGCACCCAACGTCGCGCCGTCACTCAGCGCAGCGTGATTCAGACCCACCCAAGGCGAGACACGAAAGCCCGAGGATCGTTTGGCCGTCTTTTCAGGCGTCCCGGCCCAGTCAGTCGCAAACGCACCCACGAGCAGCGTCACGACGCCGACGCCGGCCGTTACCCCTGCCAGGATGTTGGTGCGCGACTGGCGCGAGCGCCCATCTTGATACTCCGGACAGTCGTCGCCCTTGCCCGCAGCCACGAACGATCCGCATTTGTCGCGGATCGCGTCTGGACCTGGGTTGTTCTGCGTGTCGATGCCGCTCCAAACCGTCACACCACCAAGTACGGCCGTCACGCCCAATCCGGTCCAAAAAATCACCGGTGACCACCCGCTGGATTCCTCGGTTACCCCGGTGTCCGCACCGGGGTCTGTGGGGGTGGTGCGCGCCGGCGCTGTCGGCGTGACGACGGGCTTGGGCTTGGGTTTCTTCGGCGGAGTTGTGAAGTTCGCTTCGCTGCTCCCGCCTGCCGTCGCCGTGACGGTGTTCTCTTGGCTCCGACCTTCCGACCAAGTCGCGCGGACGATCACCGTACCGGGAGTGAGGTGAATGGTGCGCTCGGTCGCGGCTTTTCCATACACGAGTCGGGTGCCCTGAACGAGTTCACACGGCGTGTCACACTTCACTCTCAACTCGTGAAGCTTTGATTTCGCTTTCGCTAACACTTCGGTCGCGAGCTTCTGAAGTTTGTCGTTGGCCGGGCTCTTGTTCGTCCGCGTCCGAGCGATCTCCGCCAACGTCGCGGCTCGCTCCAACTGCCCAGCGCGGTCGCGCGCGCGGATCGCCAGCTCAAGCGCCACCGCGCTGGGGGCGTACCCGTAGGCGTTCTCGAACTGCTCGGCAGCATCGACCCACTCCTCCGCCTTGAAGGCTCGTTTCGCTTGGTCAAACGCGCGCCCAGCCGCCTTGATGTCGTCAGCTGTTTGGGCCACCGCGGCGGTGGATACGAGTGTCGCGAGACTTATTGTGACGGCGCACGCCAGGCGCTTCATGTGATTTCCTCCTCGGAAGCACTGTACAGCGTAGCAGACTTCCGGGCGAAACCATCTGCAACGCTTCCGATCCGGGACCGGCGGACCCCCCGGACGGCCATGCGGACCGGCCTGGTGCGAATGTGGGAGGGAACCGGCGTGCTAGCGACCGAACCGTCGCTTTTTGGCTACAGTCGAGTAACCGGCAGAAACCGCCGAGTTATGATGGAGAAACGCCGGTTCTAGCCCAACAGCAGGCGGTCCGGCTCCTCCAGATACTTGATGATATCTGCAGCGAAAGCCGCTCCGACATGCCCGTCGATGATGCGGTGGTCGAATGAGAGGCTCAGCAGCATCACATGGCCGATCACAATCTGATCGTCTTTGACGACAGGTTTTCGTTTCATCTCGTGAACGCCCAAGATCGCAACCTCCGGGTAGTTCACGATCGGCGTGGCAAATAGTCCACCCAGCTTGCCCAGACTGGTGATGGTGAATGACGACCCCCCGAAATCCGACGGCGGCACTTTACCGGTTCGCACCGCCTCGCCGAGGCGTTCCAGTTCCCGCGCCATGTCCAAGATGCTGAGCTGATCAGCATTACGCAGCACCGGGACCATCAATCCCGCGTCCGTCGCGGCGGCGATGCCGATGTCGTAACCGCCGCGCATGATCAGCTCCTTGTTGGCGTCGTCCACCAGGCAGTTCAAACTCGGATGCCGTTTCAGGGCTGCGACTACCGCCTTGACGATGAACGGCAGGTACGTGAGCTTAACGCCGTCCCGCTCGGCGAGCTTCTTTGTGCGTTCGCGCAACGCGCGTAGCTCCGTCACGTCACACTCGTCGACGTAGGTGAAATGCGCCGCGGTGTGTTTGGACCGCGCCATGTTTTCGTAGATCCGCTTGCGCACGCCGCGGATCGGCACGCGTTGATCTTCCCGGCGACTCGCCACCGGGGCCGGAGGCGGCTGCGGG
>JAUIKB010000254.1 GCA_030430975.1 Polyangia bacterium | reverse complement strand
CGGCGCTTGCGTATTGTTTCTCGGGCGACGAATACGGCGAAGCTCCCGAGCCAGCTGCGCAAACCCGAAGCATCGTCCACGCGCTCGACGCGACGCAGGGCCCGTATGAATACCTCCTGCACCAGGTCGTCGATGTCTGCGTGCCGCCCTAACACGCGGGTCAACACGCGCTCGACATAGCTGCCATGCTCGGCGATCAGCGTCCGCTGCGCCCACGGGCGGGCAGCCTTGAGTCCCTCCACCAGCTCGTCTGGATCGATCCGGCGTTCGAGCAGCACGAGCTGTCCTCTGCGAGGCTGGGTGGCGGCGGGCTTCGAGGACATAGGGGCTGCTGACCTACTATGGCCGCTCGCACCCTCGACGGGTCACGGCTCGGCGCTTTTATTGTGGGTTCAGCCCAAATACGCAAAAAGCGGCCACTTTCGTGGCCGCTCAGCGTTGGCTCCCGGTCCCGGTCTCAGCGCCCGAGCGCTTCGGCTCGGTTCACTATCCGCGGCGTCAGAAAGATCACCAGCTCGCTGCGCGTGTCGCTGGCGCGGCGGCGCTGGAACAGCAGCCCGAGCAGCGGGATATCTCCGAAGAATGGCACCTGATCCAGGTTGCGGCCGGTGTTGCGGGTATAGATGCCACCGATGACCGCGGTGTGACCGTCCATGACCAGCAGGTCGGTCTCAGCCTCGCGCTTGAGGATGGTGGGATCGCCACGCGCCGACGTTTGGTTGAAGTCGGGTTCGTCGCGGTTGATCTTGACGTGCATGCTCACGCTGCCGTCGGCCGTCACGTGCGGTGTCACGAGCAGCTGGAGCTTGGCTTCCTGAAACGTCGTCTGAACGCCCTGGGCACTGACCTGCGAGAACGGGATGAGCGTTCCCTGCGAGATGCGCGCCTGACGATTGTCGAGCGTCAAGATGCGCGGACTCGACAGGATGCGGAGCATGCCGCTTTGCTCGGCCGCGCTCAAACGCACCGCCAGGTTGATGGTGTTGTCGATAGCGCCGAAGCGCAGGCCGATCGCACCACCGGAACCGGTACCGACCGCCGCCGGTAGGTTAACCGCAAAGTTCGGGTTCTGGACCGTCTGACTGAACGGGGACAGACCTTGAGTGGGTGTGTTGCCGTCCGAAGCACCACCGACCACACCAACACTATTCGGAAACGCCAACCCGGTCGGGTTGCCGGTAGCGGACGAGAACGTCGCGTCACCGCCCCACTGGATACCGACGTCGCGCAGGTACCGGCTCGTGGCCTCGACGATGCGCGCTTCGACAAGCACCTGAGGGGTTTGGGTGTCGAGGCTGCGGGTGAGCTCTTCGATTTGGTTCAGGTTGCCGGAAACGTCCCGGACGATGAGTACGTTGGTGCGGTCGTCGACGGCGATCGTTCCGCGACTGGACAGCAGATCACGAGCGCGTGCTTGAATGTCGCTCGCGGTGGCATAGCTGACAGGGATGAGTCGGGTCTCGAGCGGCGCGAGGTCGGCTTCGGCTTTGCGCCGAGCGATCTCGAGCTCGCGCTCTTTCTGCAGATCCGACGACAGGGCGACCCGGATCATGTTGCCCTGACGCACCATGCCGAGCTTTTTCGCCTGCAGCACGACATCCAACGCCTGATCCCATGGCACGTTGCGCATCCGGATCGTCACCGAGCCCTGAACGTTATCCGCGGTCACGATGTTGACGCGACCGACGTCCGCCAGCAGCCGGAGCACGTTGTGAATGTCGGCGTCTTTGAGATCGAGGTCGATGCGCCGTCCGCGGTATCGCCTGCGGCGCGTTTGGTGAAAGCTACCGCCGGTAGTGAAGCCACTGGCTTCGCCGCCCTCAACGCTATCCTCGACGGCTGCGTCGCCACCGAGTTCGCCGAAGTTCGTGCCCACCTTGGGCAGGTCCGCGTAGGTGTCCTCACGATGGATGGTTCGAGACTTGCGCGCGATACCACCATCGGCGCCGACGCCGGTGACCGTTGATGGCAGTGAGCCCTTCTTGAAGAACGTCCAGATCAGCGTCGTGCCACGCCGCACGAGCGAGTTCGCGAACTCGTCTCGAACATCAGCTTCGATGATAACGGTCGACTTGCTCTTGCCCTTCTTGGGGCTGTAGCTGGAAACGCTGGTCAGCTTGCCGTTGTAGGCGCCGACATCGAGCGTGCGCTGTAGACGCTCGGGAAGCTGGGTGTCGCGAAGCAAGATGCGCGCTCGCCCCTTGTGCATCCCCAGGCTCTTGAACGACGGTACATGCGACAGCCGCACATAGACACGATCCATCACCGACTTGTGCTCGTAGCGAACGTCGAGAACACGGGCGAGCTGGTCCGAGTCACGTTTGGCCTGCTTCTTCTTGGACAGACGGCGAACGCTATCCGCGTGCTTCTTGAAGGTGACGACAAGCCGGTTACCGGACGCCCGAAGCGAGTATTCTGACTTCTTCTTCAGGGTGATGAGAATGCGGACCGTTCGTTGGTCGCCCTTTTTGAACCCCTGAGCCATGACGCCAGCCACGACGCCCGCCGGGCGCGTGATGGCGGTTGGCACTCCGCGCCGCAGCTTGGAATTCGGCACGTCGATGAGCAGGCGTTTGCCACCTCGCGTCAGCCGCGCCGAAAACGTGGGCGGGGAATTGAACGAGACTACGACCTCCGCTGCTCCGGAGTCGTCGATGGCGGTCGCCCTGAGGTCGGTCGCGTGTCTAAGCCTACCGTCAGCGTATGCGGTGCCGGTAGCCAGCAGCGCAGCGAGCACCAAAAGCCCGAGGCGCAGCGCGCGAAGCAGCGAAAATGCTGCGATACCGGGTGTGGACGTCGAATTCATACTCTCGGCTCCGATCAGAGGCGAGCACCGTAGCTTGAGCGCGGCGAACCCCCCAAATTACTGGCGAAACCGAAAGCCGGTCGCGGCTAGCGATAGGGGGAGCGGCGCCGGGTCAGCGCCCGGCTGAGATCGATTAGGGCCTCGAGTTCGGCTCTCAGGCGGCCCGCTTGCCGAACTGGGCCCAGCAACTCGAGCTCGACCGCGCGGGTGGTAGCCGATAGGCGGCGATTCTTCCGCAGCAAGGTCGTCGCTAGCTCAGCCGCACGCGGGGCCAGTCTTGGCAGCGCCTGGACGCTGGCCGCAGAAAAGCACAACCGGTCCGGAAACTCCTTTTCGAACGCCGCCGACAACCGGGTGATCACGGGCTCGGGTTCCCCGGCCCATATCGAAGCAACCGCGACCGGAACTTGATCGAGAGTGCCCTCAACGCTCACGTCGCCCAAGTTGAGCTTTGCCTCGAGCGTCCGCGCGAGCTTGGCCCAGCTCGCCAGATAGGGCTGCATGGACGCCGGGGCCGGGATCGCTGCCCGCGCTTGGGGAAGTGCCTGAGCCACGGCCAATAGCCGTTCGCAGAAGCGCTGCAGCGCGTGGGGGTCGTAGCCCGGATCGCGCGCTTGGAAGATCATCCGACCGTCGCTAGCGTCTTCCAGGTCGAGCGCCGGTAGGAGCAAGCCGAGAGCCTTAGCGAAGGGGCGGACCTGCGCCAAATCTCGGCCCGACAGGTAGTGGTGCTTCGCCCAGCGCTCCGATCCCAAGTTGATATCGGGCGCAAAGCCCGCGGCTGTGCCGAGGGCGTGCCCCAGACGGTGGAATCCCGAGCGCCGCCCGCCATCGAGCGCGATCCCAAGCTTGGGAAAGGCCAGCTGGCCGATCAGCTTCACACCGCCAGCACCGATGCTCTGCGCGACTTCTACGTCCACACTCCCAACGCGCGCGGTCATCACCCCGGCACTGTTGAACTGCATGCCGACAACGGACGCCACGTAGCGCCAAGCTTGCTGAATTCGGTCGTTGCCAACCGCAGGCGGTGCCAACGTATCCGAAATGCGCGCCTTCTCGGTCAGCAGCGTGATCGCCACGTGAACCGATGGATCGGCCTTCAGCCGGATCTTGGCTCGGGCTTCGAGTTGCCAAGCGAGCGACGTCAGCTTGCCTTGATAAGTGGCCGGCACGCGGGGAACGCTGAGCCGAAACGGCAGCGCCTGCGCTTCGGATAGGTCCTTCAGCGGCAGGCTGAATCGGAAGTCATACGGGTAGGCCACGCTCGTGCGGCGGCCGACGCACACCCTCTCGGCGGCGCGAAGGCGTAGCTCGAGCGAATGGTAGCGATTGAACTGCACGTTCGAGATCGCGGCCGACCCCAGAAGATGTCCGCCGGATCGGACTACAGAACTGACCAGCCCGAGTTCGAGGTGCGGTTCTTTGCCTAACGGACCCTCGGGTCTAGTCGACACGACCGTCGACGCCCCGCGATACGATGCCGCTTCAGGCTGAACGTTGAGGATCCACTCGCCCTTGGCATCTGGCCACCACGGCACGTCGACCTGCGCTCTAACCAGGTACTCGACCTTCGCCGATGTGCCCTTGAAGCTGGGCACGGCGCCGCTTGGCACCTGGAAACGAATACGGAACGCTCGCTCCCCGACGCGCAACTTGATCCGTTTCGCTACCCGCGCGCTGCTGCGCACGATCTCGTTACTCGCGCGATGCACGGTAGCGGAATTGCCGCTACCGGTGACGATGCGACTGCGCTCCGTGCCTTCGAACCACACGTCGATGCCGCGTATCGACAGCTCACGCTTAGCGCGAACCAGGAGCGTGGCGACGAAGCTCTCGCCAGGGTGCAAGACCCGCGGCGCCTTGAGAACGAGCACCGGCCGGTGCTTAATCAGCCCCACAGAGGACTACTGGGACGTGGCGACAGTGCCCTCTGGGCGCATCGCAATGACACGCGTTGCGCTGGGGACGTCGGGATGCGACGGGTCTTCGCGTACCAGCACAACATCACCGTCGCGAATTCGATCGACGCGCCAGTTGATCTCGTACTCGGCGCCACTAGTGCCACTTTGGACCCGTTCGGGCCTGCCGATGAACTGACCCCGCCGAATGGTGTGACCCTTGCCCGTGGGGTCGACGACCATCGCCATCGGCGCGACGCGCGTCACGATCCCGATCAGCTTGAGTTCATCCACCGAGTACTGATCGAGCACGACTTCTCGCTGCGACCGCACTTTGGTCTTGGACTCGTCAGCGAATGCTTCCGCATACGAGCGAAACGGGTCGCGGCTTCGCTCTGATTCGCTGAAGTTGCTCTCCTGAAACTCGACCTTTGGTGGCGCGTCCGTGGGCTCAGCCGTCTTCGCTCCAGCCAGTTGCTGCTTGGCGGCACGATTAGTCGGCGTGTGGGTCGACTGGACGACCTCTTCAGCGCAGCCCGCCAACAGCAGGCCTCCGACGCAGCACATGGTCCATGTTGATCGCGTCATGGCCTACTTCTTCGGTGCCGGCTTGCCCGGCTTCTTGAGGTTGCTGTGGAACGCTGTCGCGAGCGCCTCCACCTTTAGAAGGTACTCGTCAGCGTTCTTTTTTGGGTCGGTGATGGAGATATTCTCGATGTTGATGATGCGATCGAGTTGACCTACTCCGTAAAAGAACTTGGCGATCTGGTGGTACCTGCCCGACAGCTCGACCCTCATCGGCACCCGCGCGTAGAACTGCTCCGGCACCTCCGCCTGGGGAGTCCACGCCGACAGGCTCACCCCGGCGACGTTCGCCACCGTCTGTACGGAACTCAGGAACGACGGATACTCGGTGGTCTTCGGCAGAACCTTTTGTAGCTCGCGCTGGCGCTGCTGCCGCTCGGTTAGCTCCTTGAGGTCCTTCTGATATGCGACGACGGCTTTCTGCGCGCTGGCCAGGTCACCTCGGAGGGAACGCTCTTTTTTCTGAGCCGCCTGAATCTTGCTCGACACTTCCCCATAGAAAACGACGAAGTACGCCACCCCGACCAGGCCCAGAACACCGATGATGATGCCCGCTTTGGCGATGATCGACAGCCGGTTAAACGTGGACTCGGCCATCAGTACCTTACCTTCGCTTCCAGCTGAAAATTGACCAGCTCAAGCTTTGTCTCGGAGTCGATAGTCTTCTTCGCAGGCAGCAGCTTCACATCATAGAAGTACGTCGAGAGGTTCATCCGTTTGGCCAGCTCACTGACGTCCTCACCATCACGAGCCAGGCCATCGAGTCTGACCAGGCGCTGTTTTTCGACGAAGTTCGTCATCCAGAGTCTGCGCGCGTCCCACGCTGGGTTGTAGACAGCGAGCGGATTCTCGCGGCGCAGTTGAGCAAGCTTGTCCGGATCGACGCTGGGACCACGCCCGGGCGTCAGGATTCGGGCCAGCTCCAACATCATCGCGGTGGGACCGGTTCGCGCGCTCTGGAGCTTGGCGATCGCGTCTTCTCGATCGCGGAGTAGCTTCAGCTTCGCCTTAACTTCGGTGTGGTTTTTGACGGTCTTGCGCGACTGGGCGATTTCCGCGTCCAGCTGCTTATTCGTACGAAGCTGGTCAGCGAGTTCCTCTGCCTTGAAGCCGTGGAAAACGAACAGACCGACTATCTGGACAAGAAACAACAGCAGCAGCGCCACCAGCCACAGCTGTCCGCCTTCGCGCTTCTCCGCGCGACGCTTGTTTGGCAGCAGGTTAATGCGAATCATGCCGGTCGCTTCTCCTTGTCTTTGCGAAGCGCTAGTCCGAGTGCCACGGCGAGCTGAGCGGCCCGCGCCTGGAGCAGGACACCGTCCACCTCGCGCGCCTCAACGCTGACGCGTTCGAGCGGCGACCAGACCTCGACCGGGACGCGGGAGCGGCGCTCGATCGCCTGTCCCAGCGCGGCCAAATTCGCTGTGCCACCCGTCACGTAGATGCGGGCTATTTCGCTGTCGCCCGACGTTGCCATGAAGAAGTCGAGGCTACGTTGGATCTCAGCCGCGATCGAGTCGGTGACCGCGTCGATCACTTGCATGACCTGCTGCGGCAGCATTCCGGGTTGTCGATAGGCGGCGTCGTTCGGATCGCCCGGCGCGCCACCGCACTTGTACGCTTCGGCCTGCTCGAACGGCACATTCATCTGCTTTTGAATCTCTTCGGTGATCACATTGCCACCGTTGGCGATTTCTCGAGTGAAGCCGGACACACCGGCGGAGATGATGTTGAGCGAGGCTAGACTGGCACCGACGTTGATCAACGCGATGGTCTGGTCTGCGGGCAAGCCGCGACTGACTTCAAACAGGTTCTGCAGGGTGAACGCATCGATGTCGCAGACGATCGGCTTGAGCCGGGCATCCTTAGCCAGCTGCGCGTAGTCACCGATCTGCTCCTTTTTGGCCGCCACGAGCAGAAGGTCCATCTGGCTCAACTCCGGGCGCCGTTGCAGCACCTGATAGTCGACCTGCACATCCTTGATGTCGAAGGGGATGTGCTGTTCGGCTTCCCAGTGGATCTGCTCCTCGAGCTCCGCCGCCGTCATGATCGGCACCGTAATCTTGCGAATGATCACGTTTTGACCGGAAACGCTCAGCGCAACGTCCTTCTGCTTGATCTTGGCGTCGTGCATCACGCGCGACAGCGTTTCGACGACGTTGCCGGCGTCCATAACCTGACCGTCGACGATCGTTTGTGGCGGAAGAGGGGCATATCCGAGACGGATCAACCCAAAGCCCCTTCGGCTCTCTTTCACCTGGCACACCTTGATCGAGTTCG
>JAUIKB010000253.1 GCA_030430975.1 Polyangia bacterium | reverse complement strand
TGCAGCGGTCTGTTCCTCCCCGAACAGTCCAAGTCATTTTCGGGTGCAACCGGAGCGGGTCACATCTTCAAGATGAACAGCTTGTTGTCGGCGTCGGGCGTCCCGCAGCTTGCCGGCGTGTTCGGCGACTGCATCGCTGGCGGTGGCTATATGCCCATCATCAGCGATCGGGTCTACATGACCGAACAGGCCTACATGGTGATCGCCGGCGCCGCTCTGATCAAAGGTGCAAAGAGCCAAAAAATCACCAGCCTGGACATCGGCGGCCCAGAGGTTCACGTGCACCAAAGCGGCTGTGCCGACGTGCGAGTTCCCAGCGACGAAGTCCTGCTGCAGTGTCTGCGTGCAGACGTCAAACGGCTACCGTCGAGCGCCGCGCCGTTCTACCGAGCTGATCACGATGCTTCAGATCCTCAGTTTCCCACAACGGAAATCGCCGGACTCCTGCCACCCGATCACCGTGAGGCGTACGAGGCCGAACAGATCATCGCGAGGCTGACTGACCACAGCTTATTCTGGGAAGTCATGCCGTCGGTAGGGCAGGAGATGATCTGCGGCGTTGGCCGCATCGGCGGACTAAACGCTGGCTTCATCATCAACCGCCAAGGACTGGTGCCTAACCCGGATCGTCCTGGCGCTCAGCGGCCCGCGGCGATTCTATATCGCGGCGGCATCGCAAAAATCAGCGCTTTCTCCCGGGCCTGCAACAGTGACGGACTGCCGATCATTTGGCTGCAAGACATCTCCGGCTTTGACATCGGTAAAGAGGCGGAAGCACAAGGCCTGCTCGCCTACGGATCGAATCTGATCTACACGAACTCGACGAACGACGTGCCGATGTTCACGGTGTTGCTCCGCAAGGCTTCTGGGGCTGGCTACTATGCGATGAGCGGCCTGCCATACGATCCCGTCGTGCAGCTCTCGACTACCTTGTCCAGACTCAGCGTGATGGAGGGCCGCACGCTCGCTATAGCTACGTACAACACCAAGCTGGACGATGACTTCCAGATCACGACGAAAGATCCGAAGGAACGTGCGGACATCGAGGCCGGTATGGCCGCAGTCGAACAACGCATCGAAGCGGACATGGATCCGTTCGTCGCCGCTCGGCAAATGGACACGGACGAAATCGTCGAGCTCGGCGAGCTGCGCGCCTATCTGCGACTCCTCGTCGAGGCTTCCTATCAGTCGGTCGGAACGAGGCGGATCAAGAACTCGCGTATCTGGACGCTGCACGACCTTCAGGAACTCACGTCAGGAGGCCGGGCATGAGCGCGCTGAACAACCGCTTGAGTGCAAAAGCAGCGACGTCGGCGGACGGTCGCGTCGAGCTGCGCAGCCCGGGCGTCGGCGAGTGGGTCAACCGTCCCCTCGTCGGGCACTTGATCGCTCCGGGCAGCGTCATCGGCCACTTGGTCGTGCTTGGGTTTCGGTATTCGCTGTTCGCGCCGGAGGGTGCGCTGGGGCGTGTGGTCAGCGTTGGCGCAGAGTCCGCGGTGGACTTTGAGGCGCCGCTGTTGGTCCTCGATCCGGAGGGCCTCGCCGAAGCGCAACAGCAGGACGTGACGAAGTCGGACACTTCGAGCGGACTCGCCCTGCGTGCCGCCTCTAGCGGGCGATACTACTCGCGTCCCGCACCGGACAAGCCCGCTTTCGTGAGCGTCGGCGACATCATCAACGCCGGGCACGTCATCGGACTGCTGGAGGTAATGAAGACGTTCAATCGCATTCAGTACGGCGGTGACGAGCTTCCTTCGCCGGCCAGAGTCATCGCGATCGGCCCCGACGATGGCGCCGACGTCGAGGCGGGTGACGTGCTGATTCGCGTTGAGGCTGCGAGCTAGCCCACAGGCGACTAGAACCCGAATGCGTAGCCGATGGTTGGCGACGCGGTGAAGCCGAAGTCAGGTAGCAGGATCATCGATTTGACTTCGAACGAGATGCCGCCGGCACCCTTGATGCCGTACCAGGCGCCCAGCCCGGGACCGATGAAGTTGCGACCCATGCGCTTGTTAGCGTCGAGGCGCAAGACGGCATTCGGCTCGATGGCTGAGTCTGATCGGTTCTTGACCTGGACGCCTTTGGAACCGTCAACTTGGGCCATGCCACCGCCCAGAAACATCTGAAAGCCGAAACCGTCGACGGGAAACGCGCCGTCGCGCAATGGCCAGAAACCAGCGCGTACTTCTGCGTGGATTGGGAAGAACGGCGACCCACCCCCAGGCGTGGGTCCGCCGTTGAACGCGAACCCTACGCGACCGCCCAAAGACAGCGGGCGCGCAACAATGTAGTCGCCCGACAACAAGATGCGCATCGTCGACGGCACGAACCCTGGCGTGATCTTATCGCCCTCACCCTCGACAGGATCGCCGCCGTATTGCGACCCGTCCTCTTTGTAGCAGTAGATGCCAAATTCAGTCTGGCTCTTGGCCGTGCAGACGTCGTTGCCACCGAGCCACGCGAGGTCGAATTGAAAGCCTAGACCGACCCAGATCTGCTTCTGCTTTTGTGGCTTACGCTTCTTCTTCTTCTTCTTCTTAGGTCTGTCTTCGTCGTCCTCGTACTCGTCGTCCTCGTACTCGTCGTCCTCGTACTCGTCGTCCTCGTACTCGTCATCACGCCGACGCTTCTTGCGCCGGCGCTTTTTTCTGCGCTTGGCCACGCCACGCCGCTTCTTGCCGCTGCAGCTATCTGGGGGATCGCGACCTGGAAAAGCGATCGGGTCTTCTTGTGACTTACGCACGAGCGTAATGATGTGCGGATTGCGCCGGTCGCCGCTGTTAGCCAGCTTCCGACCGTTGGCCTTGACGAGGATGTAGTACTCGATCGAGCCGAGTGACTTGACGGCGCCACACGGGATGGTCGCCCCGAGCCCCCGCCCCCGGCGTCGCATCCTCATGCGCTTCCAGTCTTCTTGGTCCTCTAACCGGTACGACAGCGTCACGTTCAGACCGGGACGGCGGTTCATGAGCTCGACGTAAATCGGAATCGGGTTCTTCCATTCCGCCTCGAACACCGGGTCGTGAAGTAACGCGCCGCCTTTGCCGCCGGCCGCTGCGAAGGCTTCCTTTACCTCGGGCGTGGCGAACGCACGGTCCAGCGACAGGCCTGCGTCGAGCGACAACGCCTTGCGAAACGCCTTGTCCGCTCGCTCGGCATCGTTGAAACCCGTTAGGTAAATCACGCCTGCGTCTCTATATAGGGTCGCCGTGTAGCGCTTCGAGCAGCGTCGCTTACACAGGCTCAGCGCCTCTTTGAGCTTCAGCAACGCCGGGTTGAAATCGGTGTTGAGGAAGTCGTCGTCCATCGCAGCGCGCTGCAGCTCCTGGGCGCGCGCCTGGTCCGCTTGCGCCGGCGCGGCGATCAGCATGAGGAGCAACGTCAGAACCAGCGAAAAGCCAGCTAGTTTTCGTGAGATTCGGTCCGGCATCGTGTTCTTCGAGAAGAAAGCCCGCGCGCGCCCGCCCCACACGCGAGCAGTACTTTCGCACGTTCCATCAGCGTAGCGTCAAGTGAGGTTCCAGGATCTTGAAATTCCGAGGTTTTCGGCGGCCGGATCCGGTGTGCCCATATTCTTGCGCTAGGCTGGCAGGGACGCAAATGGAGAGGTTTTTGGGCTGGTTCACAGCGATTCGCTGGGTGGCGATCGCTTGCTCGACGCTATGTACGGCTTGCGGAGGTGCTGCTGGCGCCATCAACCCGCCGGAAGCACCGGCAGCAGACCCCGTAGCAGTACCCAGAGCGCGCACGGAACTATCGGAAATCAAAGGTGTCCTCGGCGCGTTCGGTGGTGTGATCAACAAGAGCGCCTTGCTCCAGGATGGTCAGGAGCTGTCGATCGCGGTGCGGGCGTCGCTGAGTGGATCGAGCCGCGACGTGACCGCCGCACTGCAGCGCGTCGAGCGCTGGGCGGCCGAGCATGACCTGACGCCCGGTCCAGCAAGTGGCGAGTTTCGACGCGAAGGATTACGCCTGCGCACGCGGCGTTCAAAGCTCAGCGGGTCGCGCGAACGCAGCGATCGCGCCGAACTGACGGTGGTCGTACGCCGAACCGATCAAAGGCTCGACCTGGGTCGGCTCGAGCAGCAGGCCGATCTCACGGGCGGCGGTCGGCCGCCGGCGTTTCTGACGCACGAACTGCACCGACGTTCGCCGCTCCGGTTCAGCTGCGAGCGCCGCGATGGAGTGTGCAATCAATGGACCTTTGAGCTGGCGAGCCCAGATCCGGCGCAGGCGATCTCGGACCTCGTCGGTGTCGCTGAGGCGCACGGCTTCCTGTTTGAGGACCGCGGCGAAGATGCGACCCGCGACTGGGTCACGGCGCACAACCCGTGCTCATCATCCTACCTCAACTTCCGCATCACGGACGGGCGCATATTGGTCGCGCTGCAGCCGAGTTCGAAAGACCTCGCTGACGTCACCTCCATCCACGCCTGTTCGGAAAGACGCGCGAAACCCCAGCGAACCCTACGCGCCGGCTCGAAGCGCATTCTCGACATCGAGGTCGTGGCAAGCCACGTCGCGCAAATCGAGCGCGTCGCCCAGTGCTACGAGACCCATCGCATATCGGCGGGCGTGAGAACCTCCCGAATCGAATGGGACAAGCTGGGCAACACGCTGCGCCTGTCGATCATCGACGACGGGCAGCAGCGCGCGCCAAACCACCGCGCTTTGTCCGACGGCGCTCGCGAACTAACCATCGACTTGTTTCATGTCCCGCATACCGGCAAGCCCGCGCTCGGTTTCGATACGGCAATCCGACAGCGGCTCGACCAGAAGACGGTGGTTGCGCTTTCCACGGCCCAAAAGGCACCCGAAGCCACGTTCAAGGCTGATGCCGCGCTGTTCGTAGACGCCCATACGCTGACGATCGCTCTAAAAGCACCACTCGCCTCACTCCTCGGTTCCCGACAGCGCTTCCACGCCGGACTCAAAGAGTCGCTCGCCGCGAGGCAGGCACGCCGCTTGTCAGAGATAGCAAACCTGACACGGTGCGACCGCTCGAAGACACCCGCATGTCATCGCATCCCGGCTTCGCCGCGCGAAAAACAGCTAGCGAGACAGAACGCCATGCGCGAACACCGCCAGCTCACCGCCCTGGCTCGACAACGCGGCGAACAATTCCGCAAAGCTATCCTGAAGCTCTATCCCGTGACACAAGCAGCGTGCGCGCTTCCGTTTCCGCAGTCCGGCCACACTAAGCCCAACACACCTTGAAAGCCGGACGAAGCGGTACCGGACGAGGTATGCTGCGCCGCGCAGATGAGCGCCTCCTGTCCTCATTGTCAAAGCCCGACGTCGCCCGGAGCGGTTCACTGCTCCACGTGCGGCCAGCCGCTGAGCGGCGCTCCAAGTAGCGCTGCGACTGACCGCTCGGCGCAGAGCGGCTATCAACCGGTCCCGCCAGCCAGCGCGGGGATGCCGGGTCCAGCTTCGCCCTCCACCATGGCCTTCGCGGCACTGCCCGCGGCGAGCGCCGACGGCGGACCCGTGATCGCCGGCCGCGATCCCAGCTGTACGTTGGTCATCGACAACTCGTCCATCAGCGCGACCCATGCGCGCATTGAGGCCAACCCTCAGGGCGGACTGCTGGTCACGGACCTGGGCTCCACCAACGGCGTCTGGGTGAACGGCCAGCGCGTCGAGTCTGCCGCCGTGAGCCTGGTCGACGACGTGCGCCTGGGCACCGTCGTCGTGCACCTGTCGGACCCGCGCATCGTGTCGCAGCTGTTCACGGTGCGTGCGACCAGCTCCCGCCAGCAGCTCACCCTGGGTGCCAACGACCAGTGCGAAGTGGTAATTCGGCAGCCCGGGGTCGCGGATCGTCACGCGAGCGTGCAGGAGCTCGATGACGGCACGTGGCTGGTGCGCGATCTGGGGAGTCAAACCGGCACGTTCATCGACACGGCTGCGTTTCGCGTAACCGAGGCTCGGGCAAACACAGCAAGCGTTCTCTATCTCGGCGGCTTTGCCCTGCCCTTCACGGTCCTCGCCCGCGCGATCGACGACGCCGTCAACGGACCGTCGATCTCAGCGATGTCGATGGTTTCGGGCGGGCACGTCAATCTCGACCGCCCCGTTGTCACCGTGGGCCGAGCGCCGAACAACGACCTCGTGCTCGAGCACCCCACGATCAGCGCCCACCACGCGCGTTTCACACGCCTCCCCGACGGCGCGACTCAAGTTGAAGACCTGGGGTCCACCAACGGGACGTACGTCAATGGCGCGCGTATCAAGCAGGCGATTGCCCGGCCGGGCGAACAGGTGGCCGTCGGCGCCGTGGTACTCGTCATCGGAGCGGGCGGCGCGATCGAAGGCGCAGAGCGTGCCCAGGTGCGAATGGACCTACTGGACATCGCCTTAACTGTCCGCGACCGCAGCACTAAACGCCCCCGCCTGCTACTCGACAGCGTCACGCTCAGCATTTTCCCCAGTGAAATGGTTGGCATGCTGGGGCCATCAGGTGCCGGCAAGACCACGTTACTGCTGACAGTTCTGGGGCTCACTCCGCCAACATCCGGCCACGTGCTATTCAATGGTCGCCCGCTGTTCGCACAGTACGAGGCGTTTCGCACCAACGTCGGGTACGTTCCCCAAGACGACATCGTCCATCCCGAACTGACGGTGCGCGAGGCGCTGTACTTCGCCTGCAAGCTGAGACTGCCCTGGGGCACGTCGAAGCAAGAGATAGAGACCGCGATCGACCGGACCCTCAACCACGTCGGTCTGCTGCAGCAAAAGAACCTGCAGATCGGTAGTCCGGAGAAGAAGATCCTGAGCGGAGGCCAGCGCCGTCGCGTCAACTTGGCGGTCGAGCTCGTCACCGACCCGGCACTGCTTGTCCTGGATGAACCGACAAGCGGCCTCAGCTGGACGGACGCGGCGGAAGTGGTCGCCACACTCCGGCGCCTCGCCGACGAGGGGCGGACGGTGGTGCTCACAATCCATCAGCCCGACTACCAGGAGTACGAGAAGTTCGACACCGTCGCGATCATGGGTCGGGGCGGCAAGCTGTTGTTCTGCGGCCCGCCGGATCCCGATTCCTACGAGTTCTTTGGCGCACAGCGAGGACGCCCCAGGGAGATGTTCGACCACGTCGAACAAATGGAGCCCGACGTCTGGCGCGACCGCTTTGAGCAGACCGAAACACACAAGCGGTTCGTCGCCGACCGAGTCAGCGAACTCAGCCACGGACACGCCGCCGCGCCGCCCCCAAAGCCGCGCGGACGTTGGTCGATCCTTCAGTTTCCGACGTTGCTTCTGCGAAGCATCTTGCTGACCTGGCGTAATCGCGCCGCGCTTCTGCTGCTGCTGCTGCAGGCTCCGCTACTGGGTCTGGTCATCGGGCTCAGCACCGGTGGCACCACCACGTTCAACGCAACTACCTTCGGATGCACGGATGAAGACAACGCGGCCGACACTTGCAAGGGATGGGTTGACGCCTACCAGTGTGACCCTGTCGAGCGCGCCAAAGCGAAGAAGAACTCGGCCGTCGCGGTGTTCGACGGACGCATCGCGGACCCGCGCACCGGTCTGCTCGCGGTGCTGTTGGCTCTGTTCCTACCCATGATTATCGCCGC
>JAUIKB010000252.1 GCA_030430975.1 Polyangia bacterium | reverse complement strand
CGGTCGACTTGAAGGCCCAGGAGCTGTGGGACGAGTACACTAAGTACAAACAGAGAATGTTCGACAGGACGGATGTGCCCGGCAGCCCGTGGCTGGTCATCGATGCCGACTCAAAGCGGGATGCACGGCTATCGGCGATTCGCGCGCTGCTCGAACGGGTTCCGTACACCGACGAAAGCGCGTAGCTCAGCGACCCACGCGGGACGTGCTACAGTTTGGCCGTCGCTCGTTCGATGGCCGGGCGAAACTTGTCCTTGGCGCCGCCGACGACCGGACCGCCGTGTGCCGGCAGCACCGTGTCGAACGGAACGTCCAGCAGCGACTTGACCTGGCTTAGGTCTGGCTGCGCTTGTTTGAGCCATCCTGGGCCGACGTTGTGCGGCTTGATGAATCCCATGAGTTTCATGACGATCTTCGCCGGAACGTTGAAATATTCGTCCGTCGCCGACCAGTTCTGCAGCGCGTCCCCCGAGATGGCGATTCCGCCGTCTCGGTCCAGAACGAGCAAGCCTTCACCCGCTTTGCAGTCGATGGTGATCAGTCTGGCGCCCGGAATCGGAAGCTCAGTCGAGTCGGTCATGTATCGATCCGCCTGAAAGTAGCCATCTTCGGCTTTGATCTTGGTGTTGTCGAAACCGCGGGCCCACACGTGGCCATCTACGGCCCAGACGGTCGCGTCGTAGCGGTCCTTGTAGAACGGGTCGTCGCGGCCGTGAAACCCCGCCAGACGGATCACGTGTTTTACTTTGCCCAGCTCGTCCAACGCCGCCAGCCCGGCCTCGTCGAGGCGCATGGTGTTGACCAGGGTTAGCTCGTGGTCATGGCGCAGGACGACCATATTGCGACTGAACAACATCGTAACGGGACCGCCCATCTTGATGGTTCCGCTGACGAAAAATACATCGGGCAACACTTCTTGCAGGTCGCCGTGAGGATATGCTCGTGGAAACGTCTGGCTGGACATGCCTCGTCATACCACGCACGTCGCCCAACCAGCGTGCTATGTGAAGTTCGCGCGAGAAGCAGACCGTCGGAGCGAAGCGATTTCCCTAGCCGTCGCCGGGAGTCTGACCTACCCGATGCCCACCGGCTATGACTGTTTCACGCTTCAGCTTCGAGAACGACGCGGGTCACAGTTTGGCTGCGAGGCTTGAAGAGCCTGACGAAATGGTGCGTGCGTACGCCGTGTTCGCCCATTGTTTCACGTGTTCGAAGGACATCGCGGCGGCTTCCCGCATCAGTCGAGCGCTCGTCGCGCGCGGCATCGCCGTGCTGCGGTTCGACTTCACGGGTATCGGTAACAGCGAGGGCGATTTCGCCAACAGCAACTTCACGTCAGACGTTGCGGATTTGGTAGCGGCGGCGCGCCACTTGCGTGCGACCAAGCGTGCGCCCGCTCTGCTGATCGGGCATAGCCTGGGCGGTGCTGCTGTGCTGGCTGCCGCGGCGGCGCTACCCGAAGTGAAGGCCGTCGCAACCTTGGGGGCGCCATCTGATCCGGAGCACGTGGCTGAGCTGTTTACCGACGTTCGCGCGGAGATCGAGGCGACGGGCTGCGCCGTCGTGAAGCTCGGGGGGCGCGACTTCTCCATCAAGAAGCAGTTCCTGGAAGACATCGCCGAGCACAACCTCACGCGCAGCGTCGCTGAGCTGAATCGGGCCCTGTTGGTCATGCATTCGCCCACGGATACCGTGGTGGGTATCGAACATGCTGGAAAGCTATTTGGCAGTGCGCGGCACCCGAAGAGCTTTGTCTCGTTGGCCGGAGCCGACCATCTGCTGTCTGACAAGCGCGACTCCGAATACGCCGCGCAGGTGATCGCCGCGTGGGCGGATCGCTATTTGGGCGACTGACGCTACGCGCGAGTACCTACGGGTGGATCGGCACAGCGAAGGACTTCCAACGCTCCTTGATCGGTGTCGGTCAGTCTGGCGGCCTTTCGCAGAGCGGTTCGGAGTCCTTCTTCAAGAACGGGATGGTAAAACGGAAGGCTGAGCGCGTCGCGAGCGGTTAGACCTGCCGAGATCGCCCACGCCAGCAGATGGGCTAGGTGCTCACCGTGCGGTGCGAACAGCTCCGCGCCGAGCAGACGCCCAGAGCTACGCTCTGCGTAGACGTGCAGCTGTCCGAGCTCATGGAGCTTGACGATCGCGCGCCCCTGGCCCTCAAACGAGACCGTACCCGTCACGAAGTCGGCGCCGCGCTCGGTCAGCTGGTGATGCGATTCACCGACCATCGCGATGTTCGGATCGCAAAACGTAATTGCGATGTTGGTGCGCCGCTTGAAGCACTGGTCAGAGGGATGCACGGCGTTGTAGCCGGCGATCCGTCCCTCGTCGGCGGCCTCGTGCAGCAGCGGCCTGGTGCCGTTGACGTCGCCCACCAGGTACCAGGGTGTTCCGTCGACGCGGAACGTTCCGCCGTCGAATGACGGCGCGCCGCGCTCGGTCGGGATGCCGAGCGCCTCGATGCCGAGCGAACTCAGGTTGGGGCGTCGTCCGACGGTTACGAGCGCCGCATCGGCGCGAAACTCGTGACCGCTTTTGAGCTTCACCACCAGCTCGTCGTCGCTCTCGCTCAATGTGTCCACCGCATCGATGTGCAGAGTGAACTCTTTGGCAAACGCCGAGGCGACGTAGTTTCTCAGATCAGGATCAGACAGTCCGCCGAAGGCTTTGTCGAGGGTCACCGCTGTGACATCGCAGCCAAGTCGGGCGACCGCCTGACCCAGCTCAAGGCCGATGACGCCCAGGCCGATCACCGCGACACGCTTCGGCAAGGTCTCGCGCTCGAAGAACGCGTCCGTGTCGATCAGCCGACTCTCGACCTTCTTCCATGGGTTCGGGATGATCGGTGACGAACCGGTCGCGATCACGATCTTGTGCGCTTTGATGCGCTCACCGTCCAGGTCCAGCGTGTGCAGATCGACGAACCTCGCGCGCTTTCGGATCAGCTTGTCCGACCAGTTCTCAAAGCCGGACATCACGCCGCGGACGAACCGGTCGCGCAGCTTGCGAACGTGCTGCATCACCGCCGCAGGGTCGACGGTCAGTTTGTCGCCGCCGCCAATCCCTTGTTCCGCGAGCGCGTGGCGGCGGTGGTAGTCATTGGCGACCTGAATGAGCACCTTGGACGGCATGCACCCGACCCGGGCGCACGTCGTGCCCAAGATGCCATCGTCGATTACGACGTAGTTGTCGGTTGCCTCGGCGACCTCGCGGCGCGCGCTCAATCCGGCGGTGCCTGCGCCGATGATGGCGACGTCGACTTCTCTCATTGCTGTCGTTTCCTCACTGGGATCGGGAACCTAGGGCGCGCGGACGCTCGCGTCCACGGTTCTACGAGCGCGGCTTATCTACGGTTACGAACGCAGCGCCACAGGCGAATTGCAAGCGCCGCTGACCGATGGTCTCAGGCGGTACCCAGCGTCGAACGCAGCGCCTCGACCTCGGCAAGCGGTCCCATGGTGACGAGGACGTCGCCTTGGCGCAGCAGTGACTCGCCGGGGGGATTGTAAACGATTTCGGCGTTGGGGCGCTGTAGGGCGAGGATAGGCAGCGGCGCATTTACCTCCGACAAGGGTCGCGAATCCCACGTCTTACCGACGCCGAGTTCAGCGAAACGAACGTTCGTTTTTTTGCCGCGCAACATCACATCTAAGAAGCTGACGACCGCTGGGCGCGCGAGTTCCGATGCGATGCGCAGGCCGCCGATCGTAGCCGACGAAACGACGGCGTCCGCCCCAGCGCGAATTAGCTTGGCGCGTTCTTTCTCCGAGCTAGCAAGGGTAACGATGCGGAGATCGGGGTTGAGCTGCCGCGCGGTGATCATCAGGTACAAGTTGTCCTTGTCGTCCGGCAAGCACGTGGCCAACCCGGTGGCACGCTCGATGCCGGCTAGGGAGAGCGAATCCTCTTCGGTCGCATCGCCGTGGATGGTGATCAGCTCGGGGTGTTGAGAATCATCGAGTAGCAGCGCTTCGTTGGTGTCGATGCCGACTACCCGATGTCCCGAAGCGATGAGTTCTTCCGAGATCGCCTGCCCGGTGACGCCGCAGCCGCAGACGACGTAGTGCCCTGTTAGTTTCTTAGCGTCCAACCTTGCTCTCCTTCGCCACCAGAAGCGCTGCAGGTCGCCTTCGATGAAGAATGCCGTCGCCGATGATACAGCGTAGCCAACCAGCAACATGGCCAACAAGACCAGGCCGACGGTGTAGCCGCGAACCCAGCCGAATGCGCGCATGTCGCCGCCGGGAACCGGCAGCGTTTCCGAATAACCGATCGTCGAAATCGTGATTACCGTCATGTACGCGCAGTCGCCCCAGGTCCAAGGTTCTGAGAGCGCCGGCGTGAGGACTCCGTTGGCATGCAGTACGCCCAGAACGTAGAACCCCAGAGTGCCGATGCCGAGCAGCGCAGCCATGGCTAGCGTGGCTCGACTCAGGCGCCTGAGTCCGCCTTGAGAGAACAGGCGGGGTTGCCGCAGGTAGTTCACTCGGCAGCCTCGGCGGCGGGTGGCGGACCGAGGAGTACGACGCGGACGTCGCCACTTGCGACCATGTCGCTCCGCCGACCCCGCGTTAGGCGCGGCTGCTGCGTTCCATCCGCAGCTCGAAGCGCTCCGGTCGCGCAGAACACCCAATCGACGTGCTGAGCATCGACGTGCTCGCCATCCCTCAACTCGAGGAGCGGAACGCCCTCTGCCCAGCCGTGGCGAAGCTCCCGACTCAGGTGGCGGAACGCCGGGTGCTCTCTGGTTTCGTTGTCCAACGCGTTGCGCGTGAACGCCTCCCAGATGCGCGTTCGGAGTTTCGGGCGTTGTTTGAGCAGCCGCTCGAAGTTCGCTGACGAGATTCTTCCGACGGTTACGGTCGTACCGGCTCGCGCGGACGCTGTTCGAGGAGCGCCGGTGAGCAACGCCATCTCCCCCAGCACGTCACCGCCGCCGAGGACCGCGAGCACGTCGTCGCGCTCACCCTTGAGTACCTGAACCGCGCCGCGCGCGATGATGAACATGCCGTCGCCGTGATCTCCTTCGCGAAACAGGTAGTCACCGGCATGGAACACCTGTTCGTCGGTCATCTCGGCCAGATCACCGATGGTTTCCTCCGCCAGGCCGCGGAACAGAGCGGAGCTGCGGCAGAGTTCTGCGGTTTCGGGTAGCGGCACGCGCTTGGAGGTGAATTGGATCCGCATCATCGATGCGTCAACGCTGTCGAGTGCTTCGGCTGCCGCGCCTGACTCGAGCTCTCCGGTGCGGCGGAGCGATTCAAGCGCGCTGCGCTCGAAGTTCAAAGCGATGCGCTCAGCGAGCCGCCTTTCAACCGCGGTCGCGAGTTCGGGGAGGTTGACGCGCATGTCTTCGAGGTGCTGCTTGGCGTGACTCCGGTAGCGTCGGTACGCCGCCACGATTTCGTCCACGACTTCGGGATTGGCATCGCGCAGCTTTTCGAGCGACTTCTGGACCTGGTTCGCTGCTCTCGCTTCGCCGCGGGACAGGTCATAATGGAGTGCAAAATCGTCAAAGTCGGCCGCCCCGGAACGGTCAAAGACGCGGCGAATCCACGAACCAAACTGCCACCATCGCGAGTGCGCGCTGGCGGAGCGTGCCGCGATGGGCGCCTCGTATTCGCCCGCTTGAAGCTTGTCCGCGTGGCGGTCGAGCTCGCGTTCGAGGATCTCGGCCGCGGCTCGGCCCAGCGTGCCGTCCGCGAACGCGCGACGGTAGGCGCGGCGCTCCATCGACAGCGCACGCTGCCAAAGGCCGCTGAGCTGCTCGTTGTGGTCGGCCCGCGACAGGCTGGCGCGCACGTCGGCGACACGTGACTCCACAGTACGCACCCGGTCGTCAATCGAGTCCGTAATCGGCGCCCACGGGACGGTGCGCAGGTCCGGCTCCGCCGCGGCCGCCTTCAGCCGACTCTGCACTTCACGCAGCGCTCCGGCTCGAGCCTGAAGCTCCGTGAGCACTTGGCCGGAACTCTTTGCACTGAAGCCCAGCCGATTCAACACCATGCCGGTCGTTGTGCCATTGACCAAGATGGTCATGAGGACCACCCCGCCGGTGAGCTGAAGGATTTGAGCGCGCAGGCTGGCGTCGATGTCCGGCCGCTGGCTGACAACCAGAGCCAAAGCGAGCGACACGGCGCCGCGCAGACCACCCCATGACATGACGGTGGCCTGCGCGCTCGTCACCGTGTCGCCCACGCGGTTGCAAACCGGCAGGAGACCGAACGTCACCACGAAGCGAATCGCCACGATGCCGAGCCACGCGACCAGGATCAGCACCAACTGTCGCCAGCTGGCATCGGTCAGCTGGATTACGATAACTAAACCCACCAAGAAAAAGATCAAGGTGTTGGCTATGTGGGCGAGCATTTCCCAGAACTGATGCAAGAAGTGCTCGACTTCGGGGCTGATCCGCCGACGTCCTGGACCTGCCATGTACAGGCCAGCGGTGACGATCGCCAGTACGCCGGACGCATGCAGGAGCCCCTCGGCGACCATCATGCAAGCGTAGGCCAGCGCCAGCGTAAGGGTGATCTCGATCAGCGGCTGATTGAACATCCGGCCCATCCATCGGGAAACAACAAACGCGAGCGCGAACCCCACGGCTACGCCCAGCGTCACTACGCGAGCGAAGCTGAGGACGCTCGAGCCGACATTGAGCGTGGCGCCCGCGCCGCCGGTCATGACGCCAAGCAGCACCGTGAACACGACGATCGCCGTGCCGTCGTTCAGCAAGGACTCGCCTTCGATGAGCACGGATAAGCGCTTGGGTGCCCCGACATCCCGCAGGATCGCGACGACAGCTACCGGGTCGGTTGCGCTGATGAGAGCTCCGAACACCAGCGCGACCGGCCACGTCCAACGCCAGGCGTCGAGGGCGGTGAGACTGGTAAGACCCACCACCAGGCTGGCCGCCGCGACGGTCGAGATGAGCAGGGCGGGGACGGCGAGCAGCACGACCACGCCGAGGTTTTTGCGAAACGAGTGAACGTCCATCGCGAACGCCGACTCGAAGACCAGAGCGGGCAAGAACGCGAAGATGATCATGTCCGCGGATATTGCGGACCCTGTCCTGAGGAGGTGCCCCAGTAGCGTGCTGTCGCCGAGGCCCCACACGCGCAGGACGAACCCCGCCGCCAGGCCCAGCACCAGCATCGCGACGGTGTACGGAGTCTTGGTGCGCGCTGAGAACGCGCGAACCGCGGCGCCCACCGCGAGGGTCAGAACGACGATCGCCACGATGGTGAACTCGATCCCGTGGGGTCGCGCAGCGGCTGGCAGCATCATCGTTGTCGTTCGTCCCGTCCGCTGTGGAGAGTCAACGTTCGCGCCATCCGTGTTGACTCACCGCTGCCCCAGCTCTCTGCAAGGCTCGTACCGGAACGACTCGCAGCCACGGGCAGCCGGCCGCGCAGCGATTGCGTTTTGAGCGCCTGTGGCCGCAGGATATTCGGCGGACCGGCTCCGGTCCGCGGGGCGCCAGCCGGTTTGGCGGCTACGCGTCTGGTCGCACGATCGCCAGAATCTCGGCCTGGCGCTCGGCGTTGATCGCGCGAAAGTCGTCCGACGCCAGCAGTTCC
>JAUIKB010000251.1 GCA_030430975.1 Polyangia bacterium | reverse complement strand
GACGCCGGTCCGCGAAGTTGAGGCCCGCGCGCCTATAGCGAGAAGCCCGCCATCGATCGAAACGCGGGCGGCGCCGCCGTCTCGAGCAGATCCGCGCCGTCGCCCTCCACGCGCGGCTCGCCCGGCTGCCAGCGGCGCGCAGCCAGCACCACCGGCGGTGAGCTGCGCCAACCGCCCTGCTCGTGCCCCAAGCGCGCGACGTCCCACAAGCCCAGCAGCTGTGAAGCCACGCGGTCGACCAGGATCGGGTTGGTGCCACCCACGGCGAAGCCGGGCTTGCGCGGCACCATGCGCTGGAAGCCGTCACCGCCCATCGCCGGCGTGCCCTCCGCGAGCACCACGTGCGGCGCCTCGACGACGAGCACGTCGATGAGCCGCTTGCTGAACGCGGTGAGGGCCGCGACGTAGTCGGCGCGCGTCGGCGGCTCATCGCCGCGCTTCTTCTTCATCCACGGGCCCAGCTCGCGGTGCATGCGCCACTTCTGGCGGTGCGCGGGCTTTGCGTCGGCGAGCATCACGGTGCCCATCGTGCCCTTGATCGATACGCTCACCACGCTGAAACGATGCGCCTTGATCTTCGGCACGGAGATGTAGAGCCCGCCCTCGAGGTGCTCGGCGAGCAGGCGCGGCATGCGCAGGGTCGGCACCAGCGTGCGCTCCATGCCCGTGACGACGAGCGGCTCACCGGGACGCGTGCCCTCGCGATCGAACGTGCCATCGTCGTTCATCGCCACCAAGCGCACGCCCTCGGAGCGCGCCAGCTCCTCATAGCCGCTCAGCTGCACCAGCTTCTGCCAGGCGGCGTGGCTGCCACCCCAGCCGTCCGCGACGGTGATGGTTCGGTGCCCGCGCCGTTTCAAGCAACGGATCACGCCGCGCACGAACTCCGGCTCGGTGATGCGGCCGCGCACGCCATCGTCCCCGCCGGGCTTCTGCGGTTTGCGGAAGCTGTCGAAGCCGCCCATGTTCGGCTTGATCAGCACCGGGATCTTGCGCTTGGCGCGGGGGATAACCGACTCGCAGATGCGGCGCCCGAGCTCAAGTGAGCCACCACCGGTCAGCATGTGCACCGGGTCCGGTCGTGACAAGCGCTCGGCGATCCGCTGCCGCAGCCGCACCCCGTCGACGGTTTCGCCCAGCGGCGCTGGCGGCTGCTCAGGAGCAGCGGACGCTGACGCTGCGTGCTCGGACGCCATGCTGTTCACGTCAACAACCGCCACGGACGCGACAACCGGTGGGTTTACGGATGCGGTCGGGCGCGCCGAAAGCGCGGGGTTGCTCCCTTGGGGATCAGTCTTTCCTGTGCATGAATCACCCTCGCAAGCGGCTAATCCACCGAACGCCGCCAGCGCGATAACCTGCTGAACCCGCGCGCGGTGGAACATCAGCATGTCGTCTAACGCACGTCTTCTGCCGTCAACCTGTGTCACACTACCGCGGATGAAATTCGCCAGTTTTTCTGAACCAGGCTCAGCGCCTCGAATGCCAACGCTCCTAACCCGCGCGCTATTCGCCGTCGCAGTCAGCGCCTTGTGCGTCGGCTGCGGTGAGGACGACGACAACACAGACCCCGATGGCGCCAAGAAGCTCTACGAGCAGATCGTCGCGGACAAGTACACCGAGTGGGACCGCGCGCCCGGATATGAGATGCGGGAGAAGAGCGGCGCACCCCACGGCGGCGAGGTCGATATCTACGTAAATGACACGGTCGCCGCAGCGCTCGCTGGCGACAAGATCTCAAGCTGGCCCGTCGGCTCGATCATCGCCAAGGATGGCTTCGATGGCGGTAAGCTGTCGCTCGTGGCGATCATGGAAAAGCGCAAGGGCGGATGGTACTGGGCCGAACTGGATGGCAGCGGCGGTGTGCTGTTCTCCGGCGAACCGAGCGTTTGCACCGACTGTCATGGCTCGGGCGCGGATTCCGTACGCGCGTTCGGATTTCCGCAGTAATGAGGCACATGGTCAATCACCCGCTGCGTTGGACGAGCGTCGCCCTGTTGAGCGTCGCCTGCACGACCAAGCCGCCGCCCGCCGAGCCGCCTCCCCCGGCGCCGCCCGCCACGTCGGAACCGGCGCCGACCGCCAAGCCGACCGCGACCGCTGACGACCCGCCGCCCACGACTCCGCCGGGAATGACCGCCGACGCCGCGGCACCGTTCGTGCTCGCGCTATCCGAAGCCACGGCTGTCACCGGCGCCCAGCTTGAGTACGACGTCACGGCGACGCTGAGCGCGTCGCAACCGCAGGCGTACGGCGTGACGCTCACCGTTAAGCTGCCGGCCGGCGGCAAGCTGCTCAAAGGCACGCTGACCGAAACCGTGAAACCGCTCCCGGCCGGCGCCACGACGCGCACCTTTCGCTTCAAGCTGCCCAAGGCGCTCGACGCGGCGGATCCGATTCGAGTCAGCGCCGACATGAAACTGCCGGACGGAACGCCCGGCGCGCACGCCGAGCGCATTCAGCCGCCGCCGGCGAAGAAAGCCTCGACGACCAAAAAGGTGCCCCCGCCACCCGTGGGGCGGCCCACCAAAGGCCTGCCCGCCAAGCAGGCGCCGCCCAAACCCGGGAACTAGGCAACGAATCCGCGAAGCAGCGCGCGTTCGCCCTCAGTCTCTACCGCTTGCGTCGCGTTGACTTCGAAGCTGGCTTCTTCGCTGGCGGTTCCGAATCCGGCGGCTCCGAATCCGGCGGTTCTGAATCCGGCGGCTCCGAATCCCGCGGCTCTGACGCTGGCGGGATCGACGACCGGCGGCTGCGTTTGCGCGCGGCCACCTCTGGATCGTCCGGCAAGCCGCGCTCTTTCAAAATGCCTTCGAACAGCGACGGGCGGGCGCCGGCCGGCGACAGCTCCATGCCGGGCTCGCCCGCCGAGAAGAACTCGCTCTTACGATAGAAAGCGACGGCGCGCATCAGCAGGATCTTCAGTACGGCCGCGAGCGGCACGGCGAGCAGCACACCGAGGAACCCGAACAGTTCCCCGAACACCATCAACGCGAGCAGCACCCAGACGGCGCCGAGACCGATCTTGTCCTCCATGATGCGGGGCGTGATCACGAACCCCTCAAGGATCTGAATGACCGTGTACGCTGCGACCACACCGCCGAGCTGCATGGGTGTGGTCCCGGTCAAGCCGCACATCAACAAGGCGAGACCTAGCGCGGTCGCACCGCCCACGTAGGGGATGAACGATAGGAGACCGGCGATGATGCCGATCGGCACGGCCAAACGCACGCCGAGCACCCCGTAGGCGACGGCGTACAGAACCGCCAGCAGCCCCATAACCAGTAGCTGACCGCGAATGAACTGACCGAGTACTTCATCGATCTCACCGGCCATGTCCACGACGTGAGGTCGCACGCGCCACGGGATGAGGTCGCGAATGGCCGTCATCATGCGGTCCCAGTCATACAGAAGGTAAAACGCAAAGACCGGAATGATGATGGCCGTGGCGAGCGTCCCCAGCACGGTGGCAGTACCACCCAGCACCACGTCGAGGACCTTGCCGGCGGGCGCGACTGCCTTGCCGGCCAGTTGTTTCGCGTCGATGCCCAGCTGCTTGTACGCCTCTTGTACCGAGTGCGGTGGGTCGACGCCTTGGCTTTTCAACCACGGCTCGACCTTGCTCCGGAGCGTCTCAAGCTGGCCCGGCAGCTCTTTCAGGAACAGCGAAAACTCGCGGACGATGCTCGGCACGATCAGCAGCGCCAGCACCACCAGCACCACCAACACCAGGGCCAGCAGCAGGACGATCGCTAGCGCGCGTGGGATCTTCTTGGCCTCGAGCCGGTCGACGACCGGATCGAGCATGTACGCGATCATCGCCGCGAAAAAGACCGGCGTGAGCGCCGAGCGCAACACCCACACCAGACCGAACACCGCGGCCAGGCCCAACAGCACCAGCAGCCAGCGCGGGAAGATGGATTTGGATTCTGCCCCCTGTGTCGATCCCACACGCCGGTTGTATCACGGAAGCGGCTCCTCAACGGCCGTCACTAAGTGCTGGAACATCCATGGGTTGACCGTGCGTCGCAGAGCCGCACCCACAGTGTATTCCCGCTGCTATGCTCCGCTCGATGTCCTCTTCCGATGAACTTTCCTCAACTCGAGCGTGCCTCACAGCAGCCCTCGATCTGAGCCGCGTCTGTATCACCGCCCTCGCCGCCGCGACCGACCACGGCAAGCGCATCGACGACTACCAGGTTACGACCGAGCGCGTCGTATACGCCGCCACCGAGCTCAAGGCTGCGGAGCTGTTGCTCATGAGCGCCGAGAAGACCGCTGCGGACAAGAGCCCGATGCTCGGGAACATCGCGGCCGCCGCGTGTTCGGAACTGATCGAATCAGCTACACGAGGGTTGGCCGCCACAGCCGAAGAGCTGGGCCCCCACGGCAACATCGACGCGGCGATCGCCAAGACCGACACGCCCGAATTCCGCAAGACGCTGCGCGTCAACAGCTCGGAGGCGCGGTTTCGCGAGATCGGGCGCTGGGCCGCGGAAGACCCGCGCCGCAACCCGATCCCCGTCGACGAGATGAACGACCAAATCCGCCAGAGCGTCCGAGAGTTCGCCGACCGCGAGGTAGCGCCACGAGCGGAGCACATCCACGTCAACGACGAGCTCGTGCCGGAGGAGTTCATCACCCAGATCGGCGAGCTGGGCTATTTTGGCCTGTCGATTCCAGAACAGTACGGCGGAAACGAAATGGGCAACCTGCCCATGATCATCACGACCGAAGAACTCTCGCGCGCATCCCTCGCCGCCGCCGGCTCGCTGATCACGCGGCCGGAGATCCTCGCCAAGGCGCTGCTCAACGGCGGCACAGAAGCGCAGAAAGAACACTGGCTGCCCAAGCTCGCCTCAGGCGAGGTCATGGTGGGCATTTCCGTAACGGAACCCGACGTCGGCAGCAACGTCGCCGGCCTCAAGTGCCGCGCCGAGCGTGCCGAGGTGGGCGGCGAAAAGGGCTGGGTGCTACGGGGCACGAAGGCGTGGTGCACGTTCGCCGGCCGCGCGAACATCCTCGCGGTCCTGGCGCGTACCGACCCGGACATGAGCAAAGGCGCCAAGGGACTGTCTCTGTTCATCGTGCCGAAGGACAGCTTCGACGGGCACGAGTTCGAGATGACGCAGCCCACGGGCGGCAAGATGTTGGGCAAGGCCGATCGCACGTTGGGCTACCGCGGGATGCATTCGTTTGGATTGACCCTCGACGACTACTTCGTCCCCGAGGCCAACTTGGTGGGCGGCGCCGAACAAGAGGGCCGCGGCTTCTATCTGCAGATGGCGGGCTTCGCCGCCGGCCGACTGCAGACCGCGGGGCGTGCCACCGGCGTTGGTCAAGCCGCGATCGAAACGACCGCCAGGTACGTGACCGAGCGCAGCCAATTCAACAAGCCACTCATCGACTTCCAGCTAACGCAGTACAAGCTCGGTCGGATGGTCTCGCGCGTGGCGGCCTCGCGCGTGATGTCGTACGAAGCCGCACTGCAGATGGACGAGGACGAGCGCGCCGCATCGCGGCTGGCGGCGCAGGCCAAGCTTTTGAGCTGCGACATCGCGGTCGAGGTGACGCAGGAAGGGCAGCTGCTCCACGGCGGGTGGGGCTACGCTGAGGAGTACGCTATCAGCCGCTACGTCGTGGATGCTCTGGTGTTGCCGATCTTCGAAGGCGTCAAGCCGGTGCTCGAACTCAAGGTAGTGGCCCGTGATCTGCTCCGGAGGCCGAAGTAGTAGCTACGCCCGGCGGCGGACGCGCCAGATCACCAGCGCGCCCAAACCGCAGAGAATCGCCAAGCCACCGACCGAAATCCCACTAGCGACTTGATATTCGGCGACGCTTGCCGCATGAGCCCGAATCGCCTCGCGCACGTCGGGGGTGTCGCCGAGCGCATTCAGTGCGTGCTCGGCTCGCCGCTGCACGGTCATGCGGCCAGCTCCTCCGAAGCCGATCGTCATCAAACCTAGAGCGATAGCGGCCGAGCCTGCCCAGAGCCCGAGGCGCGCCCACTTGAGCGCGCCGATCACGGCGGTCACACCGATCGCTACCGCGAGCAGTCCAGCTAGTCCGATGAGTAGAAACGACGTCGGCTCGGACTTGAACGCCTCAACGAAGTTCAGACTCGGAGCTGCCACGCCCCAGTGTATGACCGAAGTCGCGTGGCCGCGATCCGGGTCGAGAAAATTACTTCGCGTACTCGCAGACCGCGCTCGACCCCTGCCAGCGGGTCTTGAGCAACGGCAGCAGCGTCTGTCCCCAATGAAACAGGTGCTGATTGTGGTCGTTCTCGGCTCGACCGGCGTATCCCTTCACCACGAACGCACCGGCACGCGCGGAAGAGATCTGCAGTAGATGTTTGCCTGGGCCTCGTTGCTGCGTTCCTGTACGGCCGATGCTCAGCGCATCAAGCAGATAGTCCGTCGTCTCGGCAACGCTCGCGTAGGTCGTGCGGATCTCGGCGTGGGTGATCGCGAACAACCGTTCTCCAGCTACCGCGCGTCCCGCAAACTGGAGATAGGGCCGCATGTGAAGGGGGTCGACCTTGCGCCGACGCTTGTCGATGATCCCCGCGTGCAGCCCGTCGGCTAGCAGTACGGCGTCGACGCGGTCGGCCTCAGCCGGCCTCGACAGAATCCGAAACGCGGCGCCGTACCCGGCGCTCCAGCTCGACAGCGCGATGCGGCGCAGCGTCTGTAGACGCAGCGTGGGACAAGCTCGATTCACCGCGCGCTCAACTCGCTCGATCAACACGTTGAGCGAGCCAGGCTTGGCGTACTTGTTCTCGTATCGGCCAGAGCCGGCACCCAAGTTGATCAGCACCAGGACCGCGTCCAGCCCGGACGCGACGAACTGTGGCTCGATGGCCTCTGGCGCGCCATGCAGGTGAACGACCGTATCGAATTGGCGCCCGAGCTGCTCGCAGCCTCTTGGAATCACGATCGAGCCGTGGCGATGACGGATCCGAACAGCGTCGGCCGGTAGCTCGACCTCCTGCGCCTGGACGCTCGGAACGATCCCGATAGTCAGGGTTGCAAAAGCGATAGTGGCGGCGAAGACTCGAACGAACGCACGGAAACCGAACTGCATCGAGCGTCCGGTAGCAATTGTCAGGCCAATGGGCCAAGTCTTGCAATGACGGGTTACAGTTCGGTCTTCAGGGTTTCCCAGGCCGAACTGAGTCCCCCACAGCGCTGCCTCGGGGCATCAAGTGATGCATCCGTCCCTCACCTGTCGCCTTCCAAGAGTCGCAAAGTCATGAACGACCGTAAGACCATACGCCGACCCGTCGAACAAATTCCCATCGGCAGTATCGAATTTCGCGCCACCTACGAGGCGGGCACAGACAGCGATCGGATCATCCGCCTGTCTGGCGATAGCGTTCGCATCGGCTCGCATCCCCACAACGACTTGGTGGTGACCGACCCACTCGTCTCCCGATTCCACTGCGTGCTGTCCCACGACGGAAGAGGGCGCTGGACAATCCGCGACAGCGAGTCTCTAAACGGCACTTATCTCAACGGAGTTCGGATCCGGGACGCGGACGTACCGCGGTCCGAAGCCACGCTCACGGTGGGCGACTCCACGTTCGCCA
>JAUIKB010000250.1 GCA_030430975.1 Polyangia bacterium | reverse complement strand
CGGTCGAACCGCCGGATCCGCCGGTTGAACCGCCCGTGCCGGCGGTTCCGCCGGTTGAACCGCCCGTACCGCCCGTCGAGCCGCCCACGCCGGCTGTGCCGCCCGTCGAGCCGCCCACGCCAGCTGTGCCGCCCGTCGAGCCGCCCGCGCCGCCCGTCGAGCCGCCCACGCCAGCCATACCACCGGTGGAACCGCCCACGCCGCCGAAGCCGCCGGTGGTCTGACCGGCCGTGCCGCCGGCCACGAATCCGCCCGTGCCGCCCTGGGACGTGGTGCCACCGGTCGCCCCCTGGCCGCCCGTCGCACCTTGGCCGGTTGCACCGGTGCCGGTGATGGGTGTGCTGTCCGATGAGGAACAGCCGGATGCGAAAACAGTGATCAAGGCTATTGAGCCGAGCGAATAGATAAGCTTCATGATTGTCTCCCAGACGTCGTAACTGTCTTAAAACGTTACGTTAACTTCAATTGAGCCACAGGCACCCGCACGCCTTGAGCCCCTCCTCAGGATGTGCGCGGGCCATGTAGCACCTTGTACGTTGATGTGCCCGGGAAATTTCCTCAGAGCAGAACCTTTCAGTCGCAGCGGCGAGAACCGGCTCACCGGCCGACATCACGCGCGGCCAGTCCGGCCTCCAGCAGCTGACCGACGAGCCGCCGCCACGCCGCATGACGCCAACCGGCCCTCACCGTTTCGGGCTCAGCTCGTGTTTCGCAAAGCGCGCGTATCGCTTCGTGTAGCTCCAGAGGAAGCTGCCACACAGCGCCATGGCAAGAGAAGAGGATCTCGCTTTTTCCCACAATGTAAACTCGACTCACGCCGAGTTCAAGGCGCAAAGCAGCGCTCGGGGGGTCCTCCAGCTCGGTCGAACCCGGCGTCCACGGCTCGTCGTCCTTAGGTGTCGTTAGATGAGCCAGCAGCGCGTGCTGCAGGTGTTGCGCCACTCCGGTCTCGGCAAGGTGTGACAGCGCGCTGACATCCTCGGCCGTCATCAGATAGCGCTCGGCGCGAACCTCTGGACTCGAGTCCACGAAGCGCCGCGGTGTTGTGTCCGACGCGAGCGCGTGATCCGCGCACAACGACAGCAGGTCCACCGTCGACGGCGCACGAAACCCGATCGAGTACGTCACACAGGCCTCGACGGCGCGACCGTAGTGGGCCACGCCCGGCGGCACGTACAGGACGTCCCCCGGCCCGACCGTCCAATCCTGTTCCGGCGCGAATCGCTCGAGCACCTGCAGATCGGCGCCGCCGATGCAGGCTGGGTCGAACTCCTCGGCGATCTGCCATCGGCGACGCCCACGCCCTTGCACCAAGAAGACGTCGTATTGGTCCACGTGCGGGCCGACCGATCCACCCGGCGCCGCGTAGCTCACCATCACGTCGTCGACCCGCCAGGCCGGCGCGAACGACACGAGCTCAAGCAGTCGCGCCACCCCGGCGTGGACCTTATCCACATCCTGCACCAACACGGTCCAGTCGCGCTCCGGAAGCGCCGCACGTCGCTCCGCGGTGAGCGGTCCGAGCGACAGCTCCCAAGGCGTCTCCCCGTGCTCGACCACGACGCGCGTCTCCATCGCGGGGTCGGCGGCGAGCGCAAGGAGGTCCTCAATGCCGAGCGGATCCTCGAAGTCCGGCAGACTCCCTCGCAACAGCAGCGGTCGCTTTTGCCAATACTCAGCTAAGAAGCGCTCGACCCCCAACGCGCCGAACAGACCCCGAGTACCTATCACGTAGGGCTACAGCTTCACGGAATAGACAAAGCTCGTCTTCGGCGCCCGCAGCCAACGCTCCTTGATGCGTCCCAGGTGCTCCTGCACCGCGCCTGGCTTGTCGACAAATTCGGCCCGCAGCTTCAGCGCGCCCTTCTTGTCTCCTTTGCCCTTGATGGCGGCGACGGTCTTCATGAGCTTCAACACCGACGCTTTGAACTTGTCGGTGTGAATCTGGTAGCAGCCCTTGTCGCTGCCGTTCTTTGCCGTAGCGCCTTCTTCCCAGGTGATGGCACCAGCCTTCATGAGATGGCCGAACTGAATCGCGGCCAGCTGGCTATAAGGCTTCGGCTTTTTGGTGTTGGAGTACATCCCGCGCGAGATGTGCCCGAATGACCAAACGATGTCCCGCACGTGAGCTTGAGCCGCCACCTTTTCGGTGATGAGCTTCTTTTCGACCAACCAATCCGCAAAGAACAGCGCCGCGGTTTGAGCCTTGAGTTCTTCCATCGTGCTGGCCAGCGGCCCATCGAATATCTCGCGCGCGGTCTTACCACGGACCTTGTACTCGTGCGCTGGACCCAAGTTGTGAGCGGCCTCGTGGAGCACCGTGCTCATTACCTGCGGCCCCATGTCAGACGTGTAGTGGCTGTCCATCGTGGCAGCACACAGTAGCGATGCGGCCTGCTTCTGAGTCTCTGCTTTGCTGTCGTCGTCAGAATACAGATTGGTCATCGCAACCGTCCGACCACGCCCCTCGTTGGCCACCGGTCCCCAGTTGGGAAGACTCTGGCCGATGGTTGCTCCGTGGGCGTTTCGCGAGTCACCCGCGTTGAGAATGATGTCGATGAAATCGGGTAGTTTGAACGAGACTTCGCGTGCCTTGTAGGGGCGTCCCGCTAGCTTAGCCAGCGCCTGCTCCATCTCGTTCTTGACCGGATCCAGCTTCTTCTGCCACGTGAGCGAGTCCTGATTGATGCGAGCAAAGCTCACATGAAAGCCGGCTTTGAGGCTGCACGGTTCGAAGTAGACCTCATCCGGACCGATCCGGAGATACCACTTAGAATTATTCACTGACATCTTCGCCCAGGCTTCGTCGGCGGGCTTCCAGTTGTTGTCGAGAAACGACTGTGCAGCCGCGAGCAGATAAGCACGAAACGCCTTCTCGTCATCACCGAGCATGCCGGCGGTCGCCTTGAGCTTCTTGCTGATCGCCTTCATCTCCGCGGCGTAGGCGTCGGTATACGGCACCGGCGTGAGTTTGCCTTTCACGTCCGTCACCACGTGGAATTGATGCGTCAGCGCCTTTCCATTCGGCTTTTTCTTCAGGCTCTCGCAGAACTTTGGATCCTTTTGGATATCCGCAGGATACAGACCGGACACCTGCTTTGGCGCGCCGGGAATGGCATTGCACGCCTTGTTGTTCTCGGTAGCGGGCGCAACGCACCAAGGGCCCTGGTTGCGATAGAAGAGCATCTGACTCGCGGGATCATCCTCGGGGATCTTCTTCTCGAGTCCGGCCGAGCCCAACTGTTTGCGATGGATCACCTCGATGAGACTCGCCGCCTCCATGATGTTCCGCGCGACCGCCTTGTCAGCTTCTGAGTGCTTCGAGAAGTCCCAATGCACCAGGCTCGGGCGCCCCTGGCTCAGCTCCTTGAGCACGAGCAGTCGCCGCGCCGCATCGTCGCCGGTCGGCTTAAGCGGACCGCCTTTGTGGCGCTTCGCGAGCTGAGCGTAACTGGTCGCAAAGGCGTCGCTGAACTCACCGTCGTCAACCCAGTGTGACGCGGGCAGGTCCGACACGCCCCAAAGCACCGCCAGTTCGTCAACCGCCAGCTTGTTGTCGGCATCGTCGTCGGCGATCCAAAACCACGGGAGCGCAAGCTCGGCAGCGAGTTTGTTGAATGCGGTTCGCGGCACGGCGCTGGTGTCGAGCGGTGGGTCGTCCTGGGCGTCAGCGCTGGGCGGTGGCGTTGTCGGAAGCGGATCCGGTTGAGCTGGTCCGGGCTCCGGCCCGCCACCACAAGCGACAATCGAAAGCGCACAAACGCTGCTGGTGAGAGACCGAACAACCGGACGACTGAATTTCATGCGCGGAGTCAACCACACCGAGAGGCGCCCCGGAACCGGGCTTTTCGCATTCGGTCGCGCGCCGCGGTACGCTAGCTACCCATGCCACTGCTCAGCCGCGGACTTGTCACAACCGTTGCATTCGCCCTGGCGTGTGCAGGCTGCGGCACAACGGCCGACGGCGAAACCCGCGGCGGTGGCGGTCCCGCGGGCGGTGGCACCGGTGGCTCAAGCGGTGACGGCGGCTCGGGCGTACCCATGGGCGGCGGCTGGGTCGGCGGGGCAGCAGGAACGTCAGCCGGCGGGACGAGTGGCGGGGCGGGAGGAACGAACGCCGCCGGCGGCTCGACCAGTAGCGGTGGAACGGCGACTGCGGGCGGCACCGGGGGGACCGGAGGCGTCGGAGGCGGCTGCAACCCGCAGCCTGAGACATGCAATAACCAAGACGACAACTGCAACGGTGCGATCGATGAAGGCGTCACCCAGAGCTGCTCCACAATGTGCGGGACCGGACTCGAAACCTGTACGGCCGGACAGTTCAGCGCTTGCTCTGCGCAGCAGCCCAACTCATGCCAAAACTATGCGACATGCACGATGGAGCCACAGTGCGTGAGCACGTGCCCCTCGGCCCCGACGGAATCCTGCAATCTCTCCGATGACGATTGCGATGGGCAGTGCGATGAAGGCGGCAACTGTCGCACGGCCGTCAACCGCTCGTTCGCAGGTTCGCTCGGTCACCGCTATAATCCGGACGCCACCAAGGCCAGCTGCTGTGGTTACGTCGTCGAACACAGCGACTATTTTTATCTATACGATAACAACAGCGCCGGACTCAAACCGTTCTACGAGTGCGACAAGGGCGGCAATCGGTTCTTTTACACAACTTCGAGCAACTGCGAGGTCCTCGGCGCGAGCGCCAATCGCGGCAGCATCGGACACATCGGGGATACGAACGCTTGTGGTGCCAAGCCGCTTATTCGAATGTACAACGCCCAGAACGGTCGCCATCTGTACGTGACCAGCGCAGCCGAGAAGGCAAACGCCGCTGGGCTCGGATATGTCGAAGAGTCGATAGCGGGCTACGTGTGGTCGTCGCCGTAGCCCTGCAGGTAGCGCGACATGGTCGACAGCTCGCAGCTTGAAATCTCGCCAGTCGATACGGGCGCGTCCGATTCTACGGCGCAACCGCTTGAGGAGCTTCGGCTAGACCTCTCGTGGCTAGTACGGCTGCGATGGTTCGCCATCACTGGTCAAGCGCTAACGGTCGCCGCCGTTCACTTCGGCCTCGGCATTCCGCTACCGCTCGTACCGCTGTACGCCATCATCACGCTCGAGTTCGTCAGCAATTTGGTACTGCGCGGCATCGATGCCTCAGATGATATCCGTCTGCCTCAGGCAACCGGGACGATCATGGCGATCGATCTACTGCTGTTCACGTCGTTGCTCTACTTCACGGGTGGTCCGTTCAACCCCTTTAGCTTTATCTACTTGATTCACATCGCGATGGCGGGGCTCACGCTAGACACGGGCAGGACGTGGGCTCTGGTGGTGCTCGCCCTGGGCTGCTCTGGGCTGTTGTTTGTCGATCACGTTCCCCTGCCGCTAGAAGAAATCGTCACCCTGGCCGGTGTGAAGCTCGACCTGGGACTGATCGGGCGGCTCGTATCGTTCGGGCTCACCGCAAGCTGCATCGTGTACTTCATGACCCGTGTGCGGCGCGCCCTCGCGCTACGCGAAACCGCCCTCAGTCGTGCTCGTGAACACGCTTCGCAACGCCAGCGCCTCGCGGCCTTGGCTACGCTCGCGGCCGGTGCAGCTCACGAGCTGGCATCCCCGCTGTCGACGATCGCGCTGGTTTCAAAGGAACTCGAGCGCCGACTCGACCAGTTGACCAGCGACACCCGCCTCGTCGACGACGCTCAGCTGATTCGCGATCAATGCGAACGCTGTCGGCGGATTCTCCAGCACATGGCGGCTGATGCTGGCGAAAGCATCGGCGAGGCTGCGCGCAGTATCGGCGCCGTCGATCTGGTGGATCTCGCACTGGACGGCCTGCGAGAGGCTGGCCGCGTCGACGTGGAAGTGTCCGCGGCCGCGCAGGGCGAGACGCTGGTCGTCCCCCAACGGCCCTTGGCGCAAGCGATTCGCGGTGTGTTGAAGAACGCGCTCGACGCGTCGCAACCCGACCAGCGCGTACAGCTGATCGTCGAGCTGGATCAGCACTGGGAGTTCCAAGTGACCGACAGCGGTGCGGGGATGGATGAAGAAGTGCTCGCGCGCGCCGTCGAGCCGTTCTTCACTACGAAGCGACCTGGCGAAGGCATGGGGCTGGGACTGTTTCTTACACGCGCCATCCTCGAGCAGGTGGGCGGTGAGCTGATCATTGCGCGCCGCCAGCCACGCGGAACCGCCGTCACCCTGCGCCTCCCCCGGGAACGGCTCTCGCAGGCTTAAACTGCGACAACGCGCCACAGCTTGACGCCGCAAGCAGTGGTCTGCACACCTACGGTACGCAATATTTTCGCTGGAGTATCAGCCACGACATGCCTCACAACCCTTCGATTCTGATAGTCGACGATGACGACATCTTCCGGGACCGCCTGGCTGTGGCGTTCCGCGATCGGGGTTTCGAAGTCATGGTCGCCGGCGATGTGCAGGACGCCCTGATCAAGGCGCGGCTCGACCCTCCAGAGCTCGCGGTCGTCGACCTCAAGATGCCGGGCGGCAGCGGACTGACCCTCGTCGAAGAGCTCAAGCGCATGGAGCCCGCCACGTCGGTGGTTGTACTGACGGGCTACGGCAGCATCGCTACCGCGATCGACGCGATCAAACTGGGCGCGACCCATTACCTCGCCAAGCCGGCGGACTTCGACGACATCATGGATGCCTTCGCCCGCAACGCGGCGCCGCCCAACACCGAAGTTGGCGATAGTCACCCCACACCGTCCTTGGCCCGCGCAGAGTGGGAGCACATCAACCGCGTGCTGTCCGACAGCGGAGGGAACATCTCGGAAGCGGCGCGTCGTCTGAGGATCCACCGACGGTCTCTACAGCGGAAGCTGGCTAAGTATCCGCCGCGTACGTAGCGGCGGAACGGCACCCCGTGTCAACTGTGAAACGCCCATAGCCACGTCCGACACCGAAAAGATGTAACGTGCAGGCGCATGGGACGCGCGACCTGGTTGATCCGTATCCTCGGGCTAGTCGTAGCCGCTTTCTGCGCGATCACGCTGTACCAGATCGTACGCCGTGTCGGGTTCCCGTGGGACCTGTACATGTGGTCCGAAAGCCCAATCATGACCAACATGGTCAAGCTGGACGCCGGCCTGTCGGTGTTCACCGCACCCCGCGACCTCAACTCCTTCGTGTACGCGCCGGGACTCGAGTACATCCTGTACGCGGCGCTGCGCCCGTTCGGCCTTCACCTAGATGTGCGTTACTGCCGCGGACTGAACACCGGACTGGGCGTGCTCGCGGTGATCTTCGCAGCGCGGTCGATGCGGCTACAGCTCGAGGCATCGCTGAGGCATCGGGCAGTGGTCTGGCTGCTCGGCGGTATGGGCGCGCTCGTGGTGTTCCGGAACTTCACGGCCGATGTGCTGCACCCGGACAACCTTCACGTGCTCTACGTCACGTTCGTGCTGTGGCTCGCCATGCGACTGCAGACGGTCCGTCGGTTCTGGGTCGCGGTCGCCGCGGTCGCCGTCTGTAGCCTGGGCGTATTCGCCAAGCAAACGGCGGCCCTCGGTGGGGTTGGTCTAGCTATCGGGATCGTACTGACTCAGCGGCGGACGCTCGGGCTGAACCGATCGCTGCTGTTGCT
>JAUIKB010000249.1 GCA_030430975.1 Polyangia bacterium | reverse complement strand
AGCTCTTGCTTGGCCTGGCGCAGATAGAACTGCGCCGCTTCAAGGTTCTGCGCCGCGTACAGGCTCTTTCCGCAGTACACCCCGGTGGCCTCCCCGAACAGCGCTTGGGAGAGGATGAAGCGGACTAGCTCGCGGTCCTGATCATCGTCCAGATCGAAGGTCGCGCCTTGGAAGTCGTAGCCAGGGTCGGCCAGGGGAGGGAGAGCCATGCGCAAGCCTACCAATCGAGCCCGCGCGCGACACCGCAACGCACCAAACTCGGGCTCTTTCATACGGTGACAATAAAGTAAGTAATAACAGATATTTAGAGGGCAGGAGGTCGAAAGTTTCTTGACGATTAGTCAGCGAATAGTTATCTGACATTCCGTCAAACAATGGCTCGACCCCCTGACCCCAAGAAGCGCCAAGAGCTGGCACGCCGCGCAGTCGAAGTGCTCCAGAAAGAGGGCATCGACGTGTCGATGTCGCGGCTCGCGGAGGCCCTAGAGGTCAAGCGACCGACGTTGCTCTATCACTTCCCGTCGCGCGCACGAATCGCCGAGGCGGCGCTCGAGGAGCTGCTGTTGGAGCAGGCGTCGTTCGTCATGGAGCGTGTGAACGAACATGCCCACCCGATCGATCGACTGCACGCTCAGATGCGCGCCATCCACGAGTTTCACGAAGGTCATGAGGACCGCCTGCTGTTTCTGACCCAGGCGATTGCCGTCAGCGGCAGCGACCGACTCGAAGAGATCGTCGACATCGGCAACCGCGTATTCGAAGCGCGACGGCGTGCCACTCGTGATCTGTTGCGCGAAGGCATGGCTCGCGGAGTTGTGGGCGAATGCGACCCCGACGCGCTCATCGCGCTGGTGCGGGCGGTTACCGACGGCTTGGTGGTACAGCGCGTAATGACGACCGTCGACCTTGGAGCGGTTCATACATTGTTTTGGGAGCGGGTGCTTCGTCCGCTCAAACTAGGAGAGTGGTAGTCGGGGATTCCCAGGCTACTCATGAACGGAAATAGCCATGCAGAATAAAAGTACAATGACCGCGTTTCCGGAGCGCGGAGCAAGTCGCGCCGACGTTTTGGCGGCTCTAACCGACCACCGGGCCAAGGACCTGAAAAGCGACGGGCAGGCGTTTGCGTTCGTCTACGACGCCGGAGAGGAGCTTCGTGAGCTAGCGCGCGAGGCGTTTGCGTCGTGCATGGGCATCAATGGTCTCGACCCGACGGTCTATCCATCGGCGCGGAAGATCGAAAACGGCGTGGTCAGCGCTTGCCTCGAGCTGATGCACGCGCCTGAAGGGGCGGTCGGGACTGCCACAGCGGGTGGAACCGAAAGCGTCCTGTTGGCCGTAAAGGCCGCCCGCGACTTTGCGCGCAAGACCCGACCGGAGATCAAACAGCCCAAGATGCTGCTGCCTGAAACGGCGCATGCATGCTTCCACAAAGCGGCGCACTATTTCGGCGTTGATGTTGTGGTCGTCGACGTGGACGAGCAGTTCCGCGCGTCGGTCGCCGACGTCAAGGCGAAGTTTAACGACGACGTCATCCTCATCGTTGGGTCGGCTCCAAGTTACGCGCACGGGGTTGTTGACCCGATCGCCGCGCTAGCCGATTTCGCCAAGGAAAAGGGTGTGCTGATGCACGTCGACGCTTGTGTCGGTGGTTGCGTGCTGCCGTTCATGCGTGAGAACGGCGAATCCATCGAGGCGTTCGACTTCGAACTCCCCGGCGTGACGTCTATTTCGATGGACTTGCACAAGTACGGGTTTGCGCCGAAAGGCATTTCGATTGTGTTGCAGCGCAATCGCCAACTCCGCGCCGCGCAGTACTACGCATGCGCGAACTGGAGCGGCTACGCGATCGTAAATGCCACGACACTGGGTTCCAAATCGGTAGCCGCGATGGGCGCGGCCTACGCCCTCTTGCATCACCTGGGTCGCGAGGGATACAGGGCGAAGGTTCGCTCGATGTGGGATGCTACGAAGCTGTTGGTCCAGCGCATCGATGACACCGATGGCGTAGAGCTGGTCGCGCGACCCGATACCAATCTATTTGCGTTCCGAACCACCGATGGCGACGTGTTCGAGCTGGCGGATCGCCTGACTGAGTGCGGGTGGCACGTCCAACCAACGTACGCGTTTGGCCGGTCACCCGCGCACATTCACCTGACGATCGACCCTGGTAATGCCGGTCGCGCCGGCGCCTTCGCGGACGACCTGACGAAGTGCCTGCGCGACCTGCCGGCGCCGATCGAGCCGCCCGCCGGCGTCGTCGCCATGCTGAGTCAACTCGGCGAGACCGAAGTGGACCCGGAAATGCTGATGGAGCAGTTGGGCATCAAGGACGGGCAGTTACCGCACAGGGCGGCCGACATTCATCGGCTGATCAACGCGGCGCCGCCTGACGTTCGGCAGCAGCTACTCATTCTTTTCATCGGGGAGCTGTTCTCATGAAGCGTCGTTTTCAGCCGGAGTTGGGACGCGGGGGACGCCCGCTGCGGATAGCATATGGTCGAATTTTCCACGAGGCGAACGCGCACTCGCCGATCTCGGTGACCGAGCGCGACTTTCGCGGAATGCACTACATGGTCGGTGAGGAACTCCGCAAAGCGACGACGCTGCGCGGGTCCGAGTTGGTCGGCTACATGCCTCACGCGGAGCTCACAGGTTTCGTGCAAGCTGCGAACGTGGCCGGTGGGGTGGAGTCCGTGCCGCTTAGTTCGGCGTTGACGGTGCCTGGCGGACCCATCTCGAAAGAGTGCTTCGAGTGGCTTCTGAACGACTTGCTCGATCGCCTGAAGGCGGCTGGCCCGCTGGATGGCGTGTATCTGGCGCTTCATGGTTCGTCCGAGGTGCAGGGCCTCGCCGAAGCCCCCGAGGCCGTCATCTTGCGCAAGGTGCGTGAGCTGCTCGGTCCCGACGCCGGGCTTGCCGTGAGCTACGATCTCCACGCCAACTTCGCGTCCGAGTTGCTCGATCCGGTGGACGTCATGATCGCGTATCGGACGAACCCTCACTGGGATTTGGCGCCGACCGGCTTCCGCGCTGGCAATCGTCTGATCCGCACGCTGCGCGGCCAGATCAAACCGGTGCACGCATGGCGCAAGCTACCGATGGTCCTGGGCGGCGGGATCACGATCGACTTCATGGCACCCATGCGCAAGGTGTTCCGATGGATGCGCAAGCTGGAGCGAGATCCGCGCGTCCTGTCGGCGAGTCTGTTTATGGTGCACCCCTACACCAGCGCCGACAATCTTGGCTGGGCGGTTCACGTATGCACCGACGACGACCCGCAGCTCGCCGCGCGCCTCGCCGATCAGCTGGCCGATCGAGCTTGGGATCAGCGGAAGGCCGAGATCCCGCCGCTGCGTGGCGCAGCCGAGGTGCTCGACGAGGTGAAGTCGGGCGTTCGGCGTCGGCTCGGTCCGGTGACACTCGTCGACGTTGACGACATCGTCGGTGCCGGTGCGCCCGGCGGCAACACGCACATCGTTCGCGAACTAACCCGCGACGACCGCGGGCTGAAGGTGATGCTGCCGCTCCACGATCCTGAGCTCGTCGACGAGCTGTGGGACGCGCCGTTGGATTCGGAACGCACCGTCACGTTGCGAGGCACGCCGGGCTACAACATGCCTTCAGTCACGCTGCCCGTCGTAGTGAAGGCGAAATTGGAGTCGGACTTCGGTCGACTGATTCGCCTCGACTCCGGGTCGTTCCACGTGGCGATCGGTGAGCGCCCGCCGTTGCCGATTAGCCCCCGGTTTTGGCGCGAGCTCGGCCTGAACCCGCGTAAAGCGGACGCGCTCGTTCAGAAGAATTTCTTCCATTATCGGATGTTCTACGCGACGACGTCCTGGGCCCATCTTCCGGTCCAGACGGACGGCGCGACGAGTTTGCACCGAGTCCGCAACCGCGAATACCAGGTGCCGACCTACCCCGGTCACGATCCGGTGGACTGGCGCGACGACGACGCCAAGCTGCGCTCCCTCAAGGGAGTGCGCACGCTGCAAGCGGTCCGCGCGGACGGTGCGCTGCCGGCGTCCGCCACCTAGAGTCGCGGCGGGATGCTGACCGCTCGCGCCGCTGGAAATCGCGAGGTCGTCTACCCGCGCGCGGCGTCCAGCAGCCACCCGCTCATGCGGGTGTGCGTCACTAGACCTGCCTGCTGCTGGATCACCTCACCGTCCTTCATCACCAAGAAGTTGGGAATACCCTGGACTTCAAAGCGATCCCGAAGGCCCGGGTGGGCTTCCGTGTCGACTTTCAGCACGATCGCTTTGCCTGCCATCTCTTGCGCGACCTTCTTGACCTCCGGCGCCGCCCGTTTGCAGGGACCGCACCACTCCGCCCAGAAGTCGACCAGGACGGGAACCTTGGCGCCGCCGACGATGTCGTCGAACTCCTCCGGTCCGACGTCCACCGGGGAGGCGAGCGGGGGAATCGCTTCCTTGCAAGCGCCGCACTTACCGGTCTGAGCGAGCCTGGAGCTCGGGATGCGGTTCTTTCGCTTACATGACGGACACAGACGCAGCATGCGTAGTGCCTAGTGTCATTCGGCGTCTGCGACCAGTGCGAATTGCGCTAGAAGCCGTGGTCCTTGGCCGCGGGTGCTGGCGCTGGCGCTGGCGCGATCGGTTTCGGCGTCGGGGCGGTCGGTTTGCCGGTGGGGACGGCCGGTTTACCGGCGGAGTCGGAGTCGCCCAGCTGAGCGTCGGAGGACGGCTGCGTCGCCGTCGACGGCTGCCACGCGTCGCCGCGCTTGTCTGTGAGCTTGAGTACCGGTACGCCGCGTAGCTCGTCCGTACGCGCTTCGAAACCGTAGCTGGTCGCCGTCGCGCCAGCTTTTTCTACGTTGAGCAGGCGCAGACTCGGACCAGCGACCGTCGAGACGTCGATCGTGCGGCTGCGTTCCCCCTTCATCGTCTGCTGCTTGCCTTTGAGCCAGGCTCCTTGCTTGGAGGCTGCGTATAGCTCCATCGATGCATGTCGACCGGCGGACGCGTCGACCGCGTCGAGCTTTGCCGAGTCGGCGTCAGCGCGCAGGCTGGCACGATGAACCGTGTCCCCCTGGACGCTCACTTCGGCAGCCGAATGCGCAATCGCCACCCGCGCCTCGATCGCGCCGTTCGTTACGCGCATCAATCCGGGGGTGATGTCGGTCGCTACGGTGCCTCGAATCAGGCTGACGCGGTCGACAACAAGATGACCGGCCTGCAGCTTGGCGATCTTGGGCGCGACTGCCGGGACGAAGATCGCGATGATCAGCGCTGCGCTGACCGCTGCGGATAACAGTGCCACTTTCGTCAGCGCTGAGACGCGGCGGTTTGCGACTTCCAAACCGGCTTCCAATTCGCGAAGTCTCTTGTCTAGGTCCGGCTCAGAATGCGACTCGGTCATGAGCGGCTGTCTACCGCGCCGTGCCGAATGAGCCAACCATCCGCGCGCCGTATCCTGACGTGTGGCACAATTGTGAGATGCGGTTCCGCCCCTTCGTTCTATCGATTTCTCTGTGCACGGTCGTCGGCTGCTCGTCGCCAGACGAGAGCCCAGGCAATGGCGCCGGCTCGTCGATCGGCCCCGTCGCGTTGACCGATGAACTCACCTTGCGGCCCTTGATCGAGCGCGGTGATGCGGAGCGATCACCCGCCGTGCCGGAGGAACGCGAGGCGCTTTGGAACGACGGTTACGGCGAGTACGAGCAGGCGCCGGCGTGGCCTCACGTCACGCACGTTATCGACGCATCCAAGCCACCGAAGCCAGGACCGGCGGCGCGGCGGCTCACTCGCTTTGTTCATCTGCCCGATATTCAACTGACCGATGACGAGTCGCCCGCGCGGCTTGCGTCGTTCGATTTTGCGGAGCTGACGACGAGCGCGTTTCGCCCTCACGACGCGTATCTGTGTCACATGCTGAACGCGTCGGTGCGCACCATCAATCGCATAGACATCGACGAGAAACTCGACTTCGTATTGCTCGGTGGTGACAACGCGGACAATGCGCAGACGAACGAGATCGACTGGCTGCTTAGAATTCTGTCAGGTAAAAATAAGGTCGAGTGCGACTCCGGCGAGGATGATGACATCGTCGACGGACCCAGCAACGACGGCAAGGATGAACTCGACGCGGTCGGGCTGGCCATGCCCTGGTACTGGATCACAGGGAATCACGACGTTCTAATCCAGGGCAACCTCGTCGTGGATGCTTCGCAAGTCAGCAAAGCGACCGGTACCGATCCGGTCGGGGGTACGCGTGACTGGCGTCAGACCGGAGGTCCGGTCACCACGAACATGGTGCCGGCCGACCCTGAGCGGTTGCCGCTTGAGCCCGCGGCAGTGCTGGCAAAGGTCGCCGACGATGGCGATGGGCACGGGCTAACCGCAGACATCGCCAAGTCCGGCCGAGCGTTTTATACGTTCGACGTTCCGGCGACGCCGCTTCGGTTTGTGGTGCTCGACACCGCCGCCCGAACAGGGGGATCCGACGGGCTACTGCGCGCCGGCGTGGTCAACGATGTTCTGCGTCCAATGCTGGACGAGGCACTGGCGGACGAAAAGTGGGTCGTTCTATCGTCACACCATGCGTCGAGTTCTCTTGGCGACGGCACGGGGCTGGGCGGAACGATGCATGACGATGCTCTGACGACTGCCGAGTTCGAAACGCTGGTAGCGGAGTATCCCAATGTCGTGTTCAGCATTGTTGGCCACTCTCATGAGCACCGCGCGCGCGTTATGGGTGAAGCCACGTCACACCCGATCTGGGAGGTGATGACGAGCGCGTTGGCCGACTATCCGAACCAGATGCGGGTGATGGAGATCTTCGACCAAGACAACGGCTGGCTGATGCTGCGTGCGACGGCTTTCGACTTCAGCGTCGAGGGTGACGAGGTCGCCGATATGGGGCGGCGCTTGGCCGTTCTCGACTTCACATCGGGCTTCGGCGAGGACGGCTTGGGCGCGGCTGACGAGCGCAATGTAGAGCTCTGGATCAAGGCGCCTCCGGGACTGTGAGCGAACGCCGCTTATGACCTGTGCAGTTTTCCCGACGAGTCGCGCGTAAAGGTCAGCGTGTCGGCGTCATCGGCGATTGCGATCGGCTTGGGGTGCACCGGGTCGGAGGCCGGCGGCGCTATGGCCGGGAGGGTTTGTTCGGAGTCCACGCGTCGCGGTAGTCGTTGAGACGGCGCCGGCGGTGGCCGCCGCGGCGGCGGCGCGGGCTTCCAATCCGGCGGTGCCACAGTCGAGTCCGGAACGGATACGGCGGTGAGCGTCTGCTCCGACTGGCTTCTGCGTGGCAATACTGGCTTGGCATGGCGCGGGGCCGAACGCGGGCGCATGGCTTCTGACGGTGGCGGTGCGGACACCGGAGACGACTCGTAATCCCGGTAGTTCACGCTGGCCACGGAGGCATCGTCCTGCTGCCGCGTCCACAGGCGTTCGCGGCATTCTTTACATACCAAAGCACGCCAGCGTTTCATGTTCTTGGCGGAGAACATCTTTTGCGGGACCCGCGCAACCGTGCCGCATTTCGGGCACGTCAGCTCCATCATAGATTCCGGGTCGTTCACGCAGCTCGAGCTCGGCAGTCCAGGTCCTGGATGCCTAGAGTCTCGCGCCGTCTGA
>JAUIKB010000248.1 GCA_030430975.1 Polyangia bacterium | reverse complement strand
AGAGCAGCGAGTTCAAACTGGTTCTGCGTGCGTTGCTATCGCGAATGCAGGCGGGCAGATCGCCAGCATCGGTCCCAAGCCCACGGATGACGATGTTAAGTCGGCATGCGCCGCCGCAGAGGCTGCGATCAGCGCAGCCTTCGCAAGCGTGAGTTCCGTGAGTCTTGTGATTGCGGGCGGCGAATGCTGGGTGAACGCGGCTGAACAGATCGCTTGCGAGGCGAATTGTCAGCTGGATGAGATGTGCACTCCAGGCACGGTTGAGGCGCGGTGCCCGGCCATTGGCAGCACCGTATGTGACGGGAACTGCAACGGCACGGCCACGTGCGAAGGACCGGGCGCTCCATGCGACGGAAGCTGCACCGGCCTGTGCCGAGGCACTTGTAGCGGGACATGCACTGGCACGTGCAGCGGAAGCTGTTCGATTCCAGACTCTAACGGCGGCTGTGCCGGAGTATGCAATGGGGAATGCCTGGGCATTTGCGACGCCACGTGCCTCGGCACGTGCGAAGCCAAGTGTGGGCAGTCGGCTGCATCAGCCGCGACATGTGCCGACGTTCGGTGCGAAGGGGTATGTAACGGCACGACCTCGGAGGAGCGGTGTGGTGACAGGCTGTCTCCACCCAAGTGTGAGGGCGACCCTGTGTGCCTCACAGGATGCGCTGGGGTGTCGGTCTTGACCGCGGATTGCGCTCCGCCAACCATCAAACTCTGGTCACAGGAGACCGTCGATGGCTCCTTCATAGGGATACTAGAACAGAACCTGCCCGTCCTCCAGCGAATCGTCAGCTGGGGGACGCTGGCACTGCACGCCCGCGTTTCCGAAAGCTACTCGGCAATCGTAAGCCAAGCTCCTGCCGATTGCATTGCGCCTACCGATGGCGCTGCCGAGGTCAAAGCGCTCGCTGAGGCGACGGCCTCACTTAAGTCCTCGATCGCCATGGGCGCCACCATCGTGGGGCACGCGAACAGCTTCTGACCGATTCGCGCCGGAAGCGGTGCCTAGACCAGTCGCGGTACCAGCTTGACATAGCGGCGTCCGGTGCGTACGCAGCGAGCGTCATGTCCAAAAAAGACGCCGTACTGGCCGCCCTGAAGTCCGTCGAGGAACCGCAGCTCAAACGCAGCATCGTCGACCTGGGGATGGTGAAGACCGTCGAGGTCGGCGAGACCGACGTGGCGAAGATCGAAATCCAGATCCGCAACCCGGCCTACTCGCAAAAGGCCGACGTCCAATCGGCCGTGGAAAAGTCGGTCGGCGACGTTGACGGCATTAACACCGTCGAGGTCAAATGGGCGGTCGAGACCTCCGGGCGCGAAATCAAAGAGGACGATCCGGTCCCGCAAGTCCGAAACGTCATCCTCGTGATGTCCGGCAAAGGCGGCGTCGGGAAGAGCACCGTGGCCACCAACCTGGCGCTCGCTCTGAGTCGAATGGGAACGCGCGTCGGCCTGCTGGACGCCGACATTTACGGTCCGAGCATCCCGACGATGCTCGGCATCAACGGACGCCCGCTCAGCAGCGGCGACAAGATCCAACCGCTCAGCCGCTTCGGCGTGAAGCTGATGAGCATGGGGTTCTTGCTCGAGGATCCGAAGAGCGCCGTCGTTTGGCGCGGTCCGATGCTGCACGGCGCGCTGCTGCAATTTCTCAAAGACGTCGACTGGGGGCCGCTCGACTACCTACTGCTGGATTTGCCGCCAGGCACCGGTGACGTGGCGTTGACGCTCGCCCAGCGCGTGCGCACCAATGGCGCCGTCATCGTCACAACCCCCCAAGAGGTCGCCGTTGCGGACGTGTACAAGTCGGTCTCCATGGCTCATAAGGTCGGAATCCCGGTGCTGGGCGTCGTGGAGAACCAGAGCTACTTCGTGTGCGGCACCTGCGACACCAAACACCAGCTGTTCGGCGAAGGTGGCGGCGAAAAAGTCGCCGAGCTAGCCGAAGCGCCGCTGCTTGGCCAGATCCCGCTGAACCCCACCGTGCGCGAATGGGGCGATGCAGGAACCCCGGTCGTGCAGGCATCGCCCGGATCGGACATCGCTCAAGCCTTTTTCAGCGTCGCGGAAAAGCTCGCAGAAGCCGTCGATCAAGCCAACAGCGCCACGACTGGCCTCAAGATCGACCGGTCCGGCGGAGTCAATCGCCACCTCCCGGTGCAAGGCTGAGTCTCCCTACGTAACTGACCTCCCCGACCCGCTGCAGCCATCGATTGGCATGCTTCGAAAGTCGAGATATACCGCCCAACCCCGCGGAGGCCCCGATGGCGTCGGAACAAAATCAACCAGAACAGGCCGCGTCCACCGACGCGCCCCAAGTGACCGAAACCGAAACAGCGACAGGCGCAGCGACGGAAGCGTCCAGCGGATCTCCGCCGGCCGCGGCTGAAGCGGACGCGCCAGCTGAGGCAGTGCCAGCTGAGGCACCGGCAGCGAACGCACCGGCAGCGAACGCACCCGCGCAGGCCGCGACAGCGCCCGATGCTGCCGACCCGCAGGCACCACCTGCGACGACGACCGATGCTGCCGAGCCGGCAGCGCCCGCCTCGGAAGCAGCGGCACGGCCGGACGCCCCCCCAACGCCGGAGCCCTCAACCGAAACGACGACGGCCGACGCCAAGCCCGCTGGTTCCGAAGCGGCGCCCGAGGCGGCGGCGGACGGCGGCGACGGCGCTAAGAAAAAGAAGCGACGGCGACGAAGGCGCAAGAAGAAGACCGGCGAGGCGGCAGGCGCGGACGCCGAGGGCGCGCCCAAAGAGGGCCGGGGCGCACGCCCCGCGACCGACCGCGCACCCTTCCACGTGGGCGAAGAGGTCTTCGGCAAGGTCACGGCGATTCTAGAAACGGCGATCATGCTGGATCTCTCCGGCAAGGCGCTGGCGATCTTCGACCGAGGCGAAATGGAGGCCGACGATCTGATGCCCAGCGTCGGCGATCGCTTCACGGCACGCGTGCACAACAACGGCTCGCGTGGAGGTTTGGTTGTGCTCACGCGCAAGCCGCTCCGCGAAGAGGAAGTAAAGCCCAAAGTCGAAGCCGCCGCCAAGGATGGGACGCTCATCCAGGGTCTGGTCACCGGGGCCATCAAAGGTGGCGTCGAAGTGGATATCGACGGACTCAGAGCGTTTGCGCCGGCGTCGGGCATGGACCTGCACCCAGCGCGGGCAAACCTCACCGGCCTGGTTGGCCAACGGCTCGACTTCAAGGTCATTCAGTTTAAGTCGAATGGCCGTGACGTCGTCGTCAGTCGGCGTCCAATGCTTGAAAAAGAGGCGCACGAGCGACGCAAGAAGGCGCTCGAAACGCTCGCCCCCGACCAAGTCGTCAAGGGTGTCGTGCGCACCGTCGTGGAGTGGGGCGCGTTTCTGGCCATACCCGAGGCGGAGAATCTCGAAGGCCTGGTACACATCTCGGAGGCGAGTCACGACCCTCGCCAAAATATGTCGGACATCGTCAAGCCGGGCGACGAAGTCGAAGTCAAGATCACGAAGATCGACGAGAAGGGCAAGATCTGGCTCTCCCGCAAAGCACTGATCGAAGATCCGTGGGCGGAAGCCAAAGCGAAGTACACCGCGGGCAGCCAGCACAAGGGCAAGATCACCCGCGTCGAGAGCTTTGGCGGGTTCGTCGAGTTCGACGACGGCATCGACGGGCTGCTGCACGTTGCCGATCTGTCGCCGATGGTGCGCCTCGAGCACGCCAACGAAAAACTTAAAGTCGGCGACGAGATCGAGGTGCGGGTCCACCACTTCGACAAGCGCACGCGCAAAATCAGTTTGCATCCGTTGCCGGCAGCGGAACACGCCGACGAAAAGCGCCAGCGCGTGGCCAAGGGTCAGCCGCTCGACGTTGAGGTGGTCAAACCCGAAGGCAACAACGCCGGGCTGCTCGTACGCGTACTCGGCGCTACGGGACGAGCCTCCCGTGGATTCCTTCCGGCGGGACACACCGGCGCACCGCGCGGCGCTGACCTGCGCAAGCGTTTCCCCACGGGTACCAAGCTCAAGGTCAAGGTCATCGACCTCGACCCGCGCCGCGGCGAACCAAAAGTCAGCGTTCGCGCCCTCAAAGAGGACGAAGAGCGGACAGCGGTGCGCGACTATAAGAAGTCCGTGCAGTCCAAGAACTTCGGCACGCTGGGCGATCTGCTCGCCAAAGCCGGCGTCAAGAAGAGCTGACTTAGACTCGCACGCTCGCTGGAAAACTCGAACCCGTTTGTCTTGCGACGGCGCGTCTATTCGCGGCGTAGCGCAACGATCGGATCGAGTTCGGCAGCGCGCCGCGCTGGCACGAAACCGAAAACGATCCCTACAGCGCTGCTCGTCCCGAGCGCCGTCGCCAGAGCCGCCGGTGAGATCCCCATCGGCCAGTTGAGCACGCCAGACAGTCCGACAATGGCGCCCCACGCGAGTAACGCACCGAGCGCCCCACCCAGCATCGACAGCACCACCGCCTCCACCAGGAATTGAATCAAGATGTCGGACGCGCGCGCGCCAATGGCCATGCGAATACCGATCTCGCGGGTGCGTTCAGCGACCGACACAAGCATGATGTTCATCACACCGATTCCGCCAACAACGAGGCTCACGCCCGCTATCGACAGCAACAGCATGCGGAGCACGCCGAGGATCTCCGCCTGAACCTTGCGAAACTCGTCTTGAGAACGGATCCGAAAGTCGTTCTCAGCGCCTTCGGCCAGGCGGTGCCGCTGGCGAAGAATCGTTGTCGCCTCGCGACGAGCTACAGCCACCTTCGCTGGCGACGCAGCGCTGAGGACAACCTGATGGACCTGTCCCGGCCGCGTGGGCGTCAGTTTCGCGCGCATGGTTCGCACCGGCATCATCAGGACGTTGTCCTGATCCTGTCCGAACGGACTCTGTCCTTTCTTCTCGAGGACTCCGATCACGCGAAACGGGTACTTACCGATGCGTACTACTCGCCCGACGGGATCTTGACCACCGAACAGTTCGTCGACAACCGTCGCGCCGACGACGCAAACCTTTTCCCCGACCGATTCGGCTTCGCGCGACCACAGAATGCCGTCGCGGATTTTCCACGCACCGATGGGAAAAAAGCTCGACGTCGCACCGAGCACCTCAACCGTCGTATTCGCATCTTGCCACACGACTTGCGAGAACCCGCGCAGGACGGGCGCGGCGCGCAACACAGCCGTCGAGTCGCGCTCGATCGCTTCGGCGTCAGCCTCGGTTAGTGGCGGCTGCTTCTTCCCGCGCAACCCACTTTGGGCAACGGCCTGTGGCCGCACCGTTAATGAGTTCTCTCCCATGCTGTCGATTTGGCGCGAGATCGCCGACTTTGCGCCCTCGCCTAGCGCCACGACGATGGTGACAGCGGCTACACCGACCAAAATCCCGAGCGCAGTGAGAATACTTCGCACGGCGTTTCGCCGTACCGCGCCCAAAGCCAACACTAATGCCTTGTAGAAAACCTGCACAGGCTACTCGTGCCGCAGCGCTTCGATGGGGTCCAGATTCGCCGCTCGACGCGCGGGCAAGAAGCCGAACACGAACCCAACTAAGAGACTCGTCGTAACGGCGATGCCAACCGCCGTACCCGACAGAGGCATCTCCCACCCGGTAGCTTGACTGAGCACCGTCGCCAGACCGAGCGCAGCCAAGATACCCAGGCCACCTCCAAGCAGCGTCAGCACAACCGCTTCGGCTAGAAACTGAAGCTGGATATCGAGCTTGCGTGCACCGATCGCCATGCGAATCCCGATCTCTCTTGTCCGCTCGGCGACAGATACCAGCATGATGTTCATCACGCCGACGCCTCCCACAAACAGCGAAACCGCCGCTACCGAGAGCAACAGCGCGGTCAGTGCCCCAAAGACAGCGTCCTGACGCTTCTTGAAGCCCTCTTGCGTGCGCACTCGAAAGTCGGCTTCTTCGCCGTCGTCGATGCGGTGACGTTGGCGCAGGATGCCGTCGATCTGACGGACCGCTTGCGCCGTGTGACCCGAGGACTTGCTCTTGGCCATGATCAGCTGCACGCGGCGGCCACTGGTGGGCCGAACCCGAGACCTCCAGCTGCCGATCGGCATGATGATGCGGTCGTCCTGATCTTCGAACGGCGAGTCGCCCTTCGACTTGAGCGTGCCGATCACTCGAAACGGGTGCTTGCCGACCCGAACGAAGCGCCCTATCGGATCGACGCCGCCGAACAGTTTGCGAATGGCGGTCTGGCCGATCAGGCACACCTTCGCCTTGACGAGCCCTTCTGAGGCGGTCCACATCCGGCCGCCTTCCACGCTAAATCCGCGAACGCTGAAGTAGCTCGCGTCCGCACCCACAACCTGGATGCTGTCGTTAGCGATCTCGCTGACTACCTGGACCCGCACGTCCGAATACACGGTGACCTTCGAGACCGCCGAGGCCTCGCGACGAATCGCCAGGGCATCGTCCTCGGTCAAACCGAGAGCAGCGACGCGGGCGCCGCTGCGCGCGGTCGGCTGACTAAAAATGAACAGCAGATTGCTTCCGAGACTCTCGATTTGATTGCCGACTACCTGCCGCGCCCCGGTCGTCAGCGCGGTGACGACGACCACCGCCGCGATACCGATCAGAATGCCGAGCACCGTTAGAGCCGAGCGGAGCTTTGCCCGCCACACACCGGCCAGCGCGAGTCGTAGCGTGCCCAGCATGCGCTACACCGTAAGCGCAGCTGCCAGTTGGGCACGCGCCTGAACGGGCTGGGAGTTGTGAGAGTCGTCGGTTATTCGTCCGTCGCGGACGGTGATCACACGGTGCGCGCACGCGGCGACGTCGGGCTCGTGAGTCACGAGCATCACGGTGATACCCTGATCCCGAACCAGCGTTTGCAACAGCGCCAGCACTTCATAGCTGGTGCGCGTATCCAGGTTGCCGGTCGGCTCATCCGCTAACAACAGTGGCGGGCGCGTCACCAGCGCACGCGCGATGGCGACACGCTGCTGTTGACCGCCGGACAGCTGAGTCGGTGTGTGCCCGAGGCGATCCTGCAAACCGACTTCACACAACGCCTCGATCGCCCGACGTCGGCGTTCCTTGCGCGACACGCCGCGGTACAGGAGCGGCAGCTCCACGTTCTCCAAGGCCGTCGTCCGCGCGAGTAGGTTGAAACCCTGAAATACGAAACCGATCAGGCGATTGCGCACCATCGCGCGTGCATCGCCGCTCCGATCCCCCACGCCGACACCACCTAACGTGAACACGCCGGCGGTTGGACGGTCCAAGCAGCCCAAGATGTTCATGAGCGTGCTCTTGCCCGACCCGCTAGCGCCAACAATCGCCACAAATTCGCCAGCACCCACCGTCAGATCGACGTCGATCAGCGCATGCACGATCTCCGGACCGCTCTTGTAGTCCTTGCAGACGCCCGCAAGCTGGATGAGCGCTCCGCCCCCGTCCACTAGAAGAGCTTCCCCTTCTTCTTGGTCTCTCGCTGATCGGTCACGACCTCGGCGCCGGGCTTGAGCTGTTGCGACTTGAGTTCCGTGAACACTCCGTCCGTGATCCCGGTCTTGACCGTAATGGGTTCGATCGTCTCTGCGCCAACGTCACCACCGCTGACGCGATACACGCGACTTCGCCCGTGCCCCAGCGGCTTGAGCTTCGGCAGTGGCGTGGCTGACGAG
>JAUIKB010000247.1 GCA_030430975.1 Polyangia bacterium | reverse complement strand
TCGCGCCTTCCTCCTCGCTTAGCCGGTCGTGCCCGACGCTGGCGAGCGTTACGTAGACCGGTCGATGGCCCTCGTAGGCGATGGCGGTGCCGGTGATGATGCTGACGTCGATCCACTTCTGGTCTGCGGTCGCCCATTCCGGAAACTTGTTGCGGCGCCGTGCCACCGAAACGTCGCGGTGGCGGACGTAGCGCTCAGGCTTCGTTGTATTCCAGTAGCGCAGTCCCTTGATCTCGCGGTAGCGGCCCGTGAGGCGTACGATCTCGTGGTACTGCAGGCGCTCGGCTTTTTTGGGCTTACCGTCTTCGATCTCGAACCACCGCACGCCGCGCTTGAGAACGAACGCGATCGGCAGCTCGTCCAGTCCCTTCACCTCCAGCCCGTGGTAGTCGCTCGCGTTCGCCTTCTTTAGGTCGCGTGCGCGGACGAATTTGCCGTTGGTCATCATGCCGAGGCGCTGCATCTTGCCGTCAGGGTCCAGGGCGTTCCAGGAACCGATGACGGCGAGGCCGCTGCGCCCGCGCAGCTTGCCGGCTTCCTTGGCGGCGTTGTCTTTGTTGGGGTCGCGCTCCAGGATTTCTGTATTGGTTTTAGCGCGCGCGTACGTGTACGGCAGCGGCTTGTCCATCCGCGGTCGCAGCGCCATCGCCACGAGCGTCGGGTGCTTCATGTCGGTGGTCGCGCCGTCTGAGGCGCAGACGAACCCGCGGGGCCGGATCGGATACCAGCCGGCATCGCAATCGGTCTTGCTGTACGGTTTCTCGGCGCGGGCGACGCGTGTGCCGGCGTGAAGGTAGCCCAGCACTTTGCCCTTTTCTTTCTGCGGTCGGTCGTAGACCGGCGTCGCATGGGCGGTGGCGCCTAGTTGGGGTCCGTCGGCAGGTGGGACGGGTACCTCCGGAATGCCCTCCTCCGGAGCGTCTTTGGACAAGCTGGGAGCAGCTTCCTCGCTGCAAGCGCAGAGCGTGAGCGCTGCGATGGCGAGGGTCCAGGTGGCCGTTCGGTGGACTCGTTTTGTACGTGCCATGCAGGCGGGGTGGCATGCGCGGCCCTGACCGGCCCAGTTTTCGACGCACGGACGTGGCGGCGGACCTGCCGCGGCGAGATGATTAAGCGGAGCAATAACAAAGGTTTACGTTTTCGAGAAACCGCTCGCTCGCGATCGCGTATGCCCACCGCGGATGTGCGAACGCTGATCGCGACCGCGTTGGAGGACCTTCATGAAACGCCTGCTTGGACTTGCCTCGATTCCCTTACTGATCGGAGGCGCCAGCCTCGCCGCAACGGTCGGCTTAGTTGCCTGCAGCAGCGGAAGCGAGTCGTCGGGCGGCGGTGGAGGTCAGGGAGGCGGCGCCACGGGCGGGAGCGGCCAGGGCGGCGCGGCTCAGGGTGGCGCCGGTCAAGGTGGTACGGCTCAGGGCGGTGGCGGCCAAGGTGGCGCAGCGGGCTCGGGCGGTGCCGGTGCCGGTGCCGGTGGCGCTACGGGTGGGAGCGGCAGCGCGTCCGACACCGGAGGTTACATCGACCCCAGCTGGGGCAAGGCCGCGTGCCCAGAGAACACCGGCGGGCTGCCGGTTGGCACCAAGGTCGGAGAGTTCCTGAAAGACTTCACGCTCAAACGCTGCGACGGCACGCCGTTCGAGATCGGTGAGGTCTGCGGAGCCAAGGCCGTATGGATCAGCGCCGCCCACGCGTGGTGACCGCACTGCAATGCGACCGCCAGTTTGGCGGAAAGTGTCCACGACGCGAACAATAACGAGATCGCGACGATCAATGTGATCGTACAGACGGCTAGCCGTCAGCCGCCCGGGCCCGACGATTGTGTTCAGTGGCGGGACGCCAAGGGTCACGAGGATGTGATCACGCTGTACGACGATACTGGAGTGCTCGCTCCGTTCTGGGAGACGAACTACACCAACCTCAGCGTCTTTATCAGCGGTGGCTGGGAGATTACGGGCAAGCTCCACACAGAGAATGAACCGCAGATCAACGCTCAGTTGACCAACGCTCTGAACAAGTAGCCGCTCGACGAACCTCGGCGCGGCACCGTGGGGTTCGGCTCGTGGACGCTAAGACGCTAGCTGCTCGTCGATCTTCTTCTGCACGTCGGCGGCTTCGATCTTCAGCGCGCCCGCGACCGCGTCTAGGTATTCGCGTTCTTCTGCCACGACTTGGCCATCTGCGCACGCAGCCTCGATCAGTAACGAGAACGCTTCGGTCCTCACGTCTTCGGGCAGCGTCAGGATCGCGCCGGCCGCGTCGGTCGCGTCGATGATCGGGAAGATGACCTCGCGCTCTTCTTGGGGAATGCCAAACTTCGCCAACATCTTGTCGACGAACGTGTCCTCGTTCGGGTCGAGGTCGTCATCCGACACAACGATCCCTGCGATCAGCTGACATACTCGGCGGCGCTGTGCTTCGTCCATGCCCGGAGCTTACGTTCTTCGCGGCCAATCGCCAAGCGCGCGGGGAGGTGAGTCCTAGGCGGGACCTTCCGGCTGGCAGTTGGCGTCGCACCCGTCGCCGTTCGTGCGATTGCCATCGTCGCAGGCTTCGCCGTCTGCGGTCTGGAGCTTGCCGTCGCCGCAGCGCGGACCGAGCAGGCAATCCTCAGCGCATTCGCCGTAGCCGCCGTCGTTCACGCCGTCATCGCACTGCTCGCCGAACAGGCTGTCCACGTTGCCATCGCCGCAAAAGGCGCCGTTCTTACACCCGGGCGCGCAACCCTCGTAGGGGGTGAGATTGATGCCGTCGTCGCACTCTTCCGGCGGATCCTGCACCAGGCCGTCGCCGCAGCGCGGGCCCCGCTTACAGTCCGGAGTGCACGAGCCGTAGCTGCCGTCGTTGACTCCGTCGTCGCACTGCTCGTCCGGTGTCAGGATGCCGTCGCCACATACCGGTTTGCAGGTGGAAATTTGGTTGGTGAATCCGGACAGCGTCAGGCGGTAGTTCGACTGGCTGGTGTGCCGCTCCGCCTGGAACACAACGATTTCATACACGGTGCCGACGGTCAGGTTGTAGGTGGTGGCCGCGGTCGCGTCGAGGGTGACGCTGCCGTTCTGAGCGCCATGGACGCCGCCAAGGTCTACGGCGAGCTGCTTGTTGACGAACACCCAGACGTCGTCGTCGCCGGTGAAGTCCAGCTGTTCGCCGCCCTTGTATTCGAAGTAGTATCGAACCTCGCTCGTGAAGTGGAAGTTGTTCGAGTTGCCTTCGTTGCCGAAGCCGAGGCCGTTCAGTGGGAAGAACGTGCTGTCATCGAAGCGAAACACGTTGCCCACTTGATTGAGGGTCATCGTCTGCAGGATGGTTTGGTTGGTTCCCGGGACGTCGGTATACCATTGGTCGAACGTCGCCTGGCTGTTCACCGTGGTCGTCGGCGCGTTGTACACCGGCTTGCCGTTGGCTCCGAGTGTGCCCGTGACAATGTTTTTTTCCGTGGCGATAGTGAACTCCATGTCCGGATGGGACGTCTTGAAGTCGCGCAGGACAAGCGGTAGGTCCAGTTTGGTTGGCGTCTGGCTGCTCAGCTGGCAGTCGTAGCCAGGCTCGATCTTGCAGTTTGCGTCGCAGCCATCGCCTGGCACGGTGTTTCCGTCCTCGCATTCTTCGTTGGTGTCGGACGGCAGTTTGATGCCATCGCCACACGTCGACGTGCAGCCCGACGTCGTGCACGTCGGTTCCGCTTCACAGAACGGTGTGCAGCCGTCGCCCATGTCGTTGTTGCCGTCGTCACAGTCCTCGCTGCCTTCGGCGGTTCCGTCACCGCACACCGTTGCCCGGCACGGCATGCCGGGCGTATCACATGCAAATCCAGGCTCTAATTGACACAGCTCCGAGCAGCCGTCGCCCGACGCAGGCGGTGTGTCGTCGTCCTCGCACTGTTCGTTGCCTGCGATAATGCCGTCCCCACATGCCGCCGCCTCGCAGCGCGAGCCGACCTGTGGGCACGTCCAGCCGGCCTCGACCGTACAGCTGCTGTCGCATCCGTCGCCGGAGCTGGTGTTGTTGTCGTCGCAGGTTTCCTGACCGGAAATCTTGCCGTCGCCGCACATCACGGTCGATACGCACGGCATCCCGGGCGTTGGGCACGCGAAATCCTGCTCGATCGCGCTGCAGTCCCCGGCGCATCCGTCGCCGGAGTCAGCGTTGCCATCGTCGCATTTCTCACCCGCGTCGACGGTGCCGTCGCCGCACGAAGGTCCCGGCCCGTCCGCGGCGCTTCCACCGGAGCCACCGCTCCCTGATTGGCCCCCGGCGCCGCCCATCAGGTTAAACGTTCCTCCGTCTGAACCCGCGGAGCCTCCGTTCGTCGAGCCGGCGCTGGCACCCGAGCCAGCCGAGCCTCCGGCGCCACCGTCCCCGGCGACGACTTCGGCCTCACCTCCGCAGTTCGCCGCGAGCACCCCTACGACGACGGCGCTCGTGAGCAGCGAGAGAGGATGACGGAGGCGAGTTGGAGACTGAAGCATTCCTACAGCTTACCCGCGACGTGCGACGGGTCGCGTCAAATCCGGAGATCTGTCCGATGATGTGCGAAGCGCTCCCACAAAGGCGCACCTAGCTCGCGCTCAGGCGCGTTTGGCGATTGCGCGCTGCAGCGTCCACAGGAGCGCGTCGACGGCGGGGCCGGGGTCGATCAAACGCAGTCCGCCTGTCCTGTCGAACTCGGCTTGCAGTCGCGTGACCGCTCGGCTGTACATGGCTGGATCCGCGGTAAAGTAGCCCTGGCTCGCCAAGCCGCGGACGAACGCGGGGGCGTCGCCGCGCGCCGCGCCCGCCATGGCTTCGGGGTAGCGTTCGGCCAACAGCCGTACGTAGTCATCCGCTCCGGCCTCGGGGGTCGCGTAGTGACGAAATTCGGCCTTCACACGGCGCTCGGTGGGGCCGTGGCCCTCCTTGGTCCAGTACACCGCGCTCCTGCCGGACGCGGACTTGCCCTTGATGCCGGCGAAATTGAAGCCGTACATCGACTGACCGCGGCCGGTTTCCATCGCCCACTGGCCCCACAGGACGCCTAGCGTGCGTCGTGACGGCGGGGCGCCGGTCTTTCGCTCCCAGGCGGCAGCCAGGTGCGCCGCCGCGCGGGATTCGGTCATCGGGGTGCGGCCGCTGCTGCGGAGGGTCCGACCGAAGGTTGAGTTGCTCGTTGTACTGCGGTGTTGCTCGGATGCTTGCGCGGTCGGTGAATTGTGGGTTCGAGCCTGGACTTTCATCCGGCTTCATCGGCGCGCAGCCGGCTCGGTTGCGCGAAAAGTGGCAGAACGCCCGTTCGGGGGCGGCCTTCGTAACATTCGCGTTGGCGGTCCGGCTAGTTGGTGCCGCCGCTGCCGCCGCTGCTCGACCCGCCGCTGCTCGACCCGCCGCTGGTGGAGCCACCCATGCCGCCGGATCCACCGCCCGGGGTGGTGCAGGTTCCGCTCATGCAGACGCATCCGTGTGGGGGCGCTGCCGGATTCCTAGGCGGCGGACAGTCCACGGGAGGCGTAACCGCCTCGACGCTGCCGAAGGACGCCTCGCGTGCTGTGAACGTCATGCCGATGCTGAGTCCGTCGCAATCGATGTCTGGGAGCGGTTCATCCGTCGATAGAAGCACGTCCTTCTGACTGTTCAGGTAGCCGATGACGCTCGTGTACGACTCGCACATGTTGTCGCAGAAACCGATCTCACGGAATCCCGCGATCATTTCGCCGGCTTCGACGACGCCACCGATCGTGCCGTCCTGAAGCTCCCACGTGTCGTCTTCGGCGCGCTGGATCTTCGCCACCATCCGGCCACGGTTGATGCTCAACCGGAAGCCCGGGATCGAGAAGGCGCGCTCGCCGTTGAGCCAGAATTCAGAGGCCGCCGGCAGGTTCATGAATAAGTAGCCATTGCGAACGAACGCAGCGCCGTCGCGCACCTTGGCGTCTTTGAGTTCGCCGGGGCGATCCGGGGACGCGGCATCGATTGAGCGTGCGGCGATCTTCCACTTTTCTATCTTCAGCCAAGGCGCCTCGCTCGACCACGTCGGCGGTGGAGTTAGGCCGGGACCGCTATCGCAACGGTAGTTCGGTAGTGTCTCGAGACCTTGCGAGGAGTATAGGTCGACTCTCACAGAGTTGTCGTTGGCCTTGCCGTTGTAGCCGGAGATCTTGAGCATGACGCTGAAGAGGCCAGCGTGAAGTGCGCAATTCCAGTGTTGTTCGGTGACGCCGAAGAGGCCGCCGACCTGCGGTGACTGAGCGGCGATCGGAAAGAGCGCGCCGATCGCGTTGTCGATACACCGGTTGCCATCGACCGTTGTCTTGATGTCGTTCTTGCACGAGAACGCTCGCACGGTGCTGTCGTCTGAGGCCAGCGTACAAGTGGCGCTCTTGGTGCAGGTTGAGTCGATGTCGAAGCCGATGTCCCGCCAGGCGTTCAGATTTTCCGTAACGCCGGTATCATTGTTTGCTGCACCGAAAAAGATCCGGTTCATCGCGACGTAAATCGGACTGAGGTCGTCCCCCGGATCGTTACCATCGCGGTCCGATGATGTCGGCAGCCCAGCCGACTCACAGCCGTTGCACTCGTTGTTTGCTGCGCAGCCCGGCGCGCCGCATTCCTGCACGCCGCCCGCACCACCGCCCATCGGGCAATCGTTGACGGTCTCCCACCACCGCTCGGGTCCCGAGCCGCTGCTCGCACCAGAACCCGCCGTGCCGCCGGTGCCGCTGGATGCCCCGGTGCCGGAGGTGCCACCGGGGCCGGATCCGGCCGACCCTGAGCTGCCGCCGCTGGATCCGCCGGTGCCAGCGGAGCTGCTGCCCGAAGTGCCACCCACTCCACCGTCGGCTTCGGCGAGCAGATCAGCGTTGTAGACGTTGCAGGCGAACGCCCCGAGTCCGCCGACTGCTAGCCACCGGGCGCTGCGTTTGATGAGAGAGCTACGAAAGGATTGAGTCAAAGTGGTTCCGCCTCATCGGAAGCTTAGCGCGATGTGACCTAAGGTAACAAACCAGCAACGCGTATCACGGCAATCCAAGCGGGACACCGTCCGCTACCGGCGGAATCACGGCGCATCTGCGTCAGGCGTGCGCGTCGGGTGTGCCGTCAGTCCCCGGGCGGCGATGGGTCGCACGAGGTCTTGCGGCTCGATCAGCCACTCCGGTTCCGGCACGTCGTCCATTATGTAGAAACCACCACAGAAGTTGCGGTGAACGCAGCTATCGCAGACCGCCTCGTAACGCCGCTGTTCGCGAAGGTATTCGAACAGGTTCACCTCTTCGCTGTTCACGAACAGCATGTGCCGTTCGAGCTTGAGCAGGTCTCCAAGGACGAAGTCTTCGTACCCGGGCATGAAGCACGCGGGCAGATTGATCACGCAGAACTTGATTCTATCGCCGTACTTGTCGATGGCGCGCATCGTCTCGTTGGCGGCCAGCTGAGTGTCGGGGTTGACCGTATTCGTGGCTCGCCCAAACGGCGTGAGAAACTGCACGTTGAGCCACTTGATGTTCAGGCTCAGCAGCAGCTCGCAGATCGCCAGCTGGTGTTTGTAGTTCGATTTAGTCAGTGTCAGGTTAGCGCCGAAGTCGAGTCCGGGCCCGCCGTGTTTCATGCAGAGCTTTAGGCCGTCGATCGTTTGGTCGAAGGCTTCGGGAACGCCCACGTTGGC
>JAUIKB010000246.1 GCA_030430975.1 Polyangia bacterium | reverse complement strand
TGAAGAGGACGGCTATATCCCACCTGAAGTGGGTCCCCATGAAGGGTGGAGTCTCGGAAGGTGAATCAATGATGTCCTTGGTCCTTAGGACTACGACCCACTGGCGGTGACGTCATCCCCCGGAGCCGTTACACCTCTGGCGACAGAGCTGTCTCGAGGTCGGGATGGCCAGCAGGGACAGCGGGTACAAAGCAGGCTTCGAAAGAGGGTGGCACGCGCGGTTGGCTCGGCTCGCCACGTGGCACGTCGACCCTAACCGATGCCGCTGCGTCGCCTGAATTCGACAGGACGAACGTCGCCTCGTACACACCTCGATTGAGCACCAGCCTCGCCGGGGCCTCCCCGGCTTCTGGAGCGAGCTTGAGCGACGCCTGTGCCCCGCATTGCGGCGACCACAGCAGCGCGCCGAGCATAACGCACAGTGCAAGCAATGACCTCACCGACCGCGACCTCGCTCTTGGCGCGAAAGCTCGTGGTCGGCCTCGGTATCGGAAACCACACCGAACACACCGGTGAGCAGCTCGTCCACGACACCGGGCACACGCGGCGAAGCGACTGGCCGGGCCTTCGACTTAGCGCGCCAAAAACCCGCTGCTGCAGCGAGCAATCCAAACCCCACACCGGCCCAGACAATCAGGGGCGTGCATAGCTCCGCCAGCGCTCGAAACCGGTAAGCGGGCACCAACACCGTCACGGCTCCTAGGCCGATCAGCGCACGAGCGGCCGGGTCAGCAGCCCAGGCGCGCGCCAGTCGATAGGCACCCAACGCCGCTGCGAGCACCAACCAAGCCCAAGCGATGCGCGGGACGTGCACGCCCCGAAGCTCTTGCTCGAGAGCGTGTTCGATCACGGGCTCGTCACGCTCTACGTCACGAAACCCGAATTGGTCGTGGAACGCAGCGAACTCGAACGCCTCGCCAAGCGGCGCGATCACCGTGCGCTCCTCACGATCCACGCGCACGCGCAAGAGCCGCAGATCGTTGGTACCGTCCCCGGTGTGCACGACGATGTTCTGGCGCGCGGTGGGAATCGGAAGATCGATAAACGGAGCGGTTGCCACTCGCGCGCACGGCGCCGACCGGCGGCCGATGCCGCCTCGCTTACCGGACGCGCTCAGCGCACAAACCGGAGCGCCGCCCACGCTAACGCGACTACCCGCCAACGCGGTGAGCGTTAGCGTGCCGCCATTTGCGTCAGTCGCCGGCATCGTAAGGGCCGTAAGCCGTGGTCTCAGTGTCGGCGTATAGCCATCGTCGAACGTCCCGTTGAGCGCCCAAAGGCACAACGCCACCCCGGCGGAACCCACCGCGAGTTCTCCAGCGTAGGGCAAAAGCAGTTCGCGACGACGATCGGAGCAATAGCCCGCCAGCGCCAAGCTACTGACAGCGCCCCCGACGGCGAGCGTTACCCACGTCGCGGCGAGCACCGCCAAGGCAGCACCGCACAACCCCAGAGCAACGGCCCCAATCGCCCGATCGCGCTGCTCACGCCACACCAACAGCGCACCGCCCAGCGACAAACCGCCGATGACCGCTAGCTCGAGCGGGCGCCCGATCAGACTAAAGCTATGCGTCGATGTGCCCAGCAGCTGCACCGACCAGCCGGACGCCAAGAGGCCACCCGCCGTCGAGGCATGCGCGAAGCCGGCCGCCATCGCCGTCGTTGCGATCAAGGTGGCCCCTGCAACCCGCGGCAAGGAGAGGCGAATCCGCGGCACTGCCCGGCCCGCCAGAATCAGCAGTGGCAACAGCGGCACGAGCCAGAGGCCGGGCTGCAGCTGTAAAGACTGCGGGTTACCTGCGAATGCGCTCATCTCGGGCGACGGGGGCGCAGGCTACCACGGCAGTGCTTGCAGCCCGCCATCATGATATCCGTAGGACATGAGCGAGAGCCACGCGTCGCTAGAGAATATCGAAGTCCTCGATCCTGCTGGGCGACCCGTCCGCATGCCAGCGCTGTGGCAAGACAGGCCAACCGTGATCGCGCTAACCCGACACTTCGGCTGCATCTTCTGCCATGAGCAGGTGGCGGAGCTGCGCGATGCGGAGCGCGAATTTGAACAGCTGGGCGCGGGCCTGGCGGTGATCGGTAACGGCAATCCGGCACACGCGAAGTACTTCGAGGAACGCAACGGGCTGCAGGGCCGGGTATACACGGATCCTGCCCGACTCGTGTATCGCGCACTCGGCATGCGGCACGGCGTGGGCACGAGCTTCAATCCGCGCATGCTCAAGCACGCTTGGCGCGCCTACAAGGCTGGGCATCGTCAGACCAAGACTCTCGGCGACCCCTGGCAACAGGGCGGCACTCTAGTCGTCAGCACCGACGGCGAGATCGCGTATACCCACGTCAGCAAGACTGCCGGTGATCACGCGCCGGTGCATTCGGTGTTGCGGATCCTAGCCACCTTGGACGCCAGCTAGCAGCCTACTTCGCGCGCACCCGCGACGCCGGTGCCCACTCATTCCACTCACCCCCGAAACCGTCATAGTGGACGAGGTAGCGGTGGCCGCGCTGGCGAAGCACCTTGCCGGGGTACCAAGCCCCGCGCCACTCGATCTGCACCGCCCTGCCGGTTAGGTCGGTCGACTTGTCAGCCGCCTCGACAATCCTACTCGATGTGACCCATTCGTCCCAATAGGCAGGCCAGCCCGGGTAAGTGATGAAATGAAAGTCGCCTTCGCGCTTCTTGATCTTCGCCGGCCACAATTTTCCACTCCAGAAAACTTCGACCGCCTTGCCTACATCGAAGCGCCTGAACTCCAGCTTCTTGAGAACGCTCGCTTCCACGGTCACATCAGTCGAATCGCTATAGTCGAAAAAGCGCACGGTGCGTTTGGCGCCCGCGACGGACATGACCCGAGCAGGTCTGAACTTGGCGGGCTGCTGTGGTGCCAGCACGTAAGCACCGGGTGGAAACGACTCGGTCGAAGTTGACCGCTTGCCTCGGGCCTTGGTGAGCGGAAACGCTTCGCCAAGTCCGGCGAGCCACGCTCCGTGCCGCTGCTGTTCACGGAACTTCATCGCTTCCCGGACCTCAGCGGAAAGCTCACCCAGCGTGAGCGTGCCGTCGGAGTCCTGGTCCGCCAACGGGTCACCGCGCAGGACGTCGATCAAGGTTTGAGTGTACGTCCAGTTACCGGTCGACAGGTTCGAAGCGGCGGCCGATGTCACGCTGGCGGCCTTGACCCCCGTCTTAGTCAAGCGGTCAGCGAGCTCACCGAGGCTGCCGGAGTAGCAGCAATCCGCTAAGAGTACTGCGCGGCCCTGCTTGAGTCGATTGAGCTCCTGCTCAAGTGCGCTGATCTTGAGGCCCGCGTCGTCGTAGCTCAATAGCGTCGTGGTGCCGTCCTTTGCGCGGCTGCCGTGACCGGCGTAGTAAAACACCAGTGTGTCACCGGGACCAACCCGCGCCACTGTGGACTTCAGGGCTTCGAACACGGCCGCCGCGGTGGCGTTCCGATCGAGCAACGTGGTTACGTTTGCCCTCGGAACACCGAGTGAGATAAACAGGTCGGCGAGCTCCTGGTCTTTGCGGTTGCGCGTCGCGAACTGGCCGACGTTGGGGTTGGCGAACTGAAGCACGCCCACGATGAGCACGTGCGTACGCTTCGGATCGAGGCCTCCGCTGGCCAACACCGGTGCTACGCCGGAAGAGCCGGCGGCTGGCGCCGCGCTGGTGGTGACCGGAGGCGTCGTTGGCCGTGTCGTCGAAACTGCGGGAGCGGTCTCTTTCTGCTTGCACGCGCCCAGGGCGAGTAGAACCGCGAAGCACATGCAAACCGGAACCTGTTGCTTGGTCATGCGCCTAGTATGCACGTTAGCTCACCGCCGCAGCACTCGATGTCCGGCAAATTCTAGCGGCAGTAGTAGCAGAGCTTCTTGCAATTGATCGCGTGCTTACGACACTGTTCCAGATCCGGATCGCAGCATTCGAGGTTGGTATTCGGCCCTTCATAGCAGCGGCAGTCACCCCGGTCGCAACGATGAACTTCCTTGCAGTTCGCATTGCCACGCACAGCGCCTTGGCGCTCCGGTGTCATGTATCCGGCTTGGATATACTGTGGGGCGAGCTCGTTGAGGCGCTTCATGCGCTGCTGTGCCCGACGCTTCTCGCTTTCAGCGCTTTGGGCTGCGTTGCGTTCGCGATCTGCCTTGGTGTTTTGGCATGCATGGAGCGCGTAGTGCCCCCCCTCCTCGTCGATGCACTTGCGGCACTTGTCAGCTTCAGATGCGTCCTTCAGCTGACCGCAATCGCTGGAGTTGCGGATCATGGGCCCGCAGCTCGCCATCATCGCCGCGAGGCTGCCGACAGCCACGACCGCCCCGCGCCACGTGCTGCGTCGTTCCATACTCAAGACACTAGGTCAGTGCCGCCGCCGCTATCAATCGCTGCCTAACAAACCGTCGGTATGGTCGCGCCTAACCGATCTGGCCGATGCCAGCCGGACCGTGGCACGATGGGGGATGCCACTCCGCATGCGCTACATGCTCTGCCTCGTCGCTACATACGCACTCGGCGCATGCGGCGCACGAACCGATCTGCTCGCGTCCGACAGCGGCGCGGCAGGCAGCGGCGGCTTGGGTGCCACGGCGGGGAGTGCCGGCGCCGGCGCCAGCGGCGGTTTCGGTGGCGAGGCCGGGTCCGGCGGAAGCGCGGGACTCGGCGGCGACGCGGGCTACGGCGGCGACGCGGGTTTCGGTGGCACGGGTGCGTTCGCGGGCATGAGCGGCGCTGGTGGACTCGTTCAGTGCGGGCTGTTCGAACAGCGCGAAGTGCGACGTTTCGAAGGCCCGCCGCAGGAACACGAAGCGCTGCCTCAGCTCGTGGAAGCCGTGCCAGGAATCGTCACCTTAGGGTTCCGGCGGCAGCAATTCGAAGGTCCGGCAGACTTCTACCACCTGGGACACGTCAGCTTCGATGCCTGGGGAACGTGGAACGGTAGCGAACTGGGCTTGGCTTGGGGCGCGGTGACCGGCGCTGGTGAGTCCTTCGCATTGGGGTCCGTGCGCGGCGGGCGCTTTGGGTTCCTGGCGCATTCCGTCTTCGCCGACGGAGAGTTGCTGCTGATCCGCGGCGCTCCCAACCAGCAGCAGTCTCAAGTCGTCGAGCTGCAACCTGAGCGTGCACGCCCGATCTTCATCGAGAGCCAAGGTGCCGCGCACACGCTCCTCGGCTTCCAGAATCCTGGAGAGCAAGCGCTCACTATCCAGCGCCGCGGGGCGAATCCGCTCGTCATCGACGATCGACTCGGCTGTGGCCTGGGCGACTTAGCCGCCGACGCACTCCCGCTCGGAAACAGCTACCTCATCGCGGCCGCCAGCGATCAGGCGCCGTTCTGTCCCACGGACGGTCCGCCCGGCGACCCGCGCACGATTCAGATCTACCTCTTGGGTCCCAACGGAACCATTCGGCACACAACCGAGATCAATGCGGAGGGCGTTGTGCGTGAGATCGCACTGGTGCCCTGGAAGGACGGCGCTTGGGTCGTCTGGCGGTCGGAAGGCGGGCCCGGCGCCTTCGGCACGACATACGCGACGCGACTCCATCCGGACGGCGAGCTCAATACTCTATGGAATCGTGTGCTTGAATCTCCCTATCGCTTCCGCAGCCACGCTGCCACCAACCTTGGTGAACGGCTAGCCATCGCGTACCTCGACAACTCGGATCCTTCAACGCCCAACCTAATCGTCGCGGCGTTCGATGAACCCGACACGACGCCCGCCGTCGCCACCAGCGTGTCGTTTGATTCGAACTACTGGCCCACAGGACCGATCTCGATCCTCGGGTCGCCGAACGGCGACGCGCTGCTGGTTTCCTGGGAAGCCCAGAATGTTACCAACGGGGAGCCCGCACGAGTCTTCACCACGCGGCTCGACTGCGTTCCATAGCGTCCCGCAAGCGCGGTCACCGCACCACGTCGCCGCTGACGTACAGAGACTGTGGAGGTTCCGCTAGCAACGGCTCCACCGCGCTCATGGTCTCCTTGAAGATCGCCGATGCGCGATAGGCTTCGAAGTCGTCCGCAGTACTCCATTCCTCCAGCAACACGAACCGATTCGCATCGCCGATGTCGCTCAAGAGCTCAAAGCGCTGACATCCGGACATCTCGCGAGCGACTTTGGCGTCGCGCGACAGGGCGTCGACTAACGCATCCCTACTCTCAGACTGAACGTGAACGACGACTCGAATGCAGTACATGGGTGGCTCCTCGAAGCTTGTTGAAGACAGATCGTTTGAGAAACAGAGCGCCGAAAATCAGAGCATCGAGCACGTGCTCGAATACGCTCATCGCGACGCCGAAGTGAGCGGGATCCCAGTAACTGATCGGACTGGCAAACCTCGTCGTCCAATCAAACGGAAACAACAGCAGCGGCCCGTCCGAGTGGTGCGTTACCACGTCGACGATCACGTGCAGCGCTGCGCCCCACGCAAAACTCAGAGTTGTCTCGCCACTGGACCGTCCTAAACGCTTGAGTGCCCAACCGGCGAAAAGCAACGCCGTCACCATCAGCGGCGCGTGCAATAGATTGTGCGACGCGATCCAAAGTGGGTGGGACGCGTACAGCGCGTCGAACCGCGCAAGAAACTCGGAGTCGGGCCCCAGCTGGAGCGAACGATAGCTGGCAAAGTACCCTGCCGCGATCACCAAGATGCCGACATCTGGGGCGACCGTACCGATCAAGAACGCCTTTCGCGCCGTGGGAAGGGCCACGATGCGCTGCAGCCCGCAGGCGATCAGCAGATGAGAGTAGGTTCGCATTCGTAAACTTCCCTGATTGTCAGGAAACCTTACGACACAATGCTGCCACTTGACACATTCGTCAAGCTACTTGACTATGAGCCGTGACGATCAGCGAAGCCGAATTCAGGCGGCTCCGGCGGGGAAACGTCGGCCGTCTGGTAAATCAGCTGAATCGCGACTTTCGCCGTCGAGCACTCTCCCAGATACAGAGTCAAATCCGAGGCGATATTCGCGACGCCCACCTCACCGTTCTGATCCACCTGCCGACGGAGGGTGCCCGCCTCACCGACCTCGCCCAGCGCGCCAGCATCACCAAGCAGGCGATGGGTCAACTGGTCGATTCGGTAGCCGAGCTCGGCTTGGTGACGCGGTGCTCCGATCCGGCCGACCGACGGGCAAAGCTGATCGTTCTTACGGAACCCGGTCTTGAGTTCATGCGTCACGCTGTTTCAATCCTGAAAGATATCGAGGCTGACTACGCAGCCCTGATCGGACGTAAACGCCTAGAGACACTGAGGGGATCGCTGCTCGCGCTCCTGGCGGCGGTCGACGAACTGCCCGATCACTAGACGAGCGACCACGTGGCTCACTACGCCGCCGATTCGGCAGCGCGCGAAGGCGCCGATCCGAATTGCAAACAGGGGGCGTCGCTAGGATAACGACGCGTACGGCTGCCGAGATCTGAAGAAGCTCTTCCCGCGACAGCGCGACGCATCCCGGCGATCAGGCGAACACGTGGTGTGGGCCTACCGAGGCTCGGCTCCTGCTTAGTGAAGACGCGCGATCACAACCACGGATTGACGTTGATTTGACCGGCGCTGGAACGGAGGTTGAAGAACACTCGCCGCCCGAGATAGACAACGACGACCGCGGCGAAACCGCACAGCGAGTAGCGC
>JAUIKB010000245.1 GCA_030430975.1 Polyangia bacterium | reverse complement strand
TTCGTTGCCGATCAGCAACATCGCAGCGGTGGAGACGGCGGTCGTCACGGCGATTAACGCTCAGCCGCCCTCGTCGGCTAAATCGTCGGTGTGAAAGGGCCGCGTGATCGCCTCGCCCTCCGCGTTGACCTCAAGCAGCTCTTCGACCCGCTTCTCGGCCTTGTCGAGGGTGGCCTGCGACTTCTTTGCCAGCGAGATGCCCTCCTCGACCAGCGACAGCGACTCTTCGAGGGGGAGGTCCCCGGTTTCGAGCGCCTCGACGATGTCGTTGAGGCGGGCGATCGATGCCTCGAAGGTAGGTGCCCCTGCTGACTTTTTTGTCCTACTGCTCTTCTTAGTCGTCACTCTTCGGCCAACTCCTCGTCGTCGTCGTCGTCGTCGTGTTCCGCGGCGTCGGTGCCAGCGTCCGCCGGGTCGGCACCCGCGTCTGCAGCGGGAGGCTCGGCGGGATTGGCCGGGACTTCGGTGGCTTTCGGCGCTGGCGTCGGGTCTTTGGGCACGGCGTAGACGCGCGCTTCGACGGATCCGAGCGGCAACCCAGCGGCGATCGCCACGCCGTCGGAAATCGGGACGAGTGGCAAGGCGACGCCGGGTGCGACGCGGACCGCTACATCGAACCCGGTCGGCGCGCCACCAGGGCCCTCCAGGTTCAGCCAGATCGCGCCGTGGCCGCGCGGACTGTCGTTCAGCTTTTGGCCGTTGAGCGCGAGTCGGGCGGCGGTTCGCACTCGGCGGTTGGGATCGAGGCTGGCTGCTAGTCGGATCGTTTTTCGGGCCGTCGGCTCGGTGCGCTGACTGAGTGCCACGATCAGCGCGTGGCGGACCTGCGCGTCGCGCTCGAACTCATAGCGGGTGGCCAGCATGCCGACAGCCTCGCTGTGGTGGGCGCGGCCGAGTCCGAGGGCAGCGTGGGCGCGGAGCCACGGATCACCGGACGCGAGCATCTTACCGATCGGCTTTCTAAGGTCGTCGTTCAGCCGGGCGGCGAGCGCGCGTGCCGCGATCAGTGTCGTAGCGTCGCCCGCCCGGAACAACTCGCGCAGCCGCTTGGTCGAAACGCGGTCGGCTGCGGTGGGTTCAAGTAGTGCTAGCCCATACCAGCGCGCCTGTTTTGCGTCGGTTCGTTCTAGCCTTTGCGCCGCTCGCACGAGGGACGACGTACCCAGCCATGGCGCGGCCAACATCGCGCCTCGCGCGAACGCCGGGTTCTTGTGTCCGAGCATGCTGACGATGCTGTCGGGGTCGTGGACGGAGCGAGCGAACCCAACGACCGCATCCCCGTCGCAGGTCGAGCACCCGCTGAGGCGGTCGATCGCGGCGGTGACGCCATCGACCGGCTTTCCCAGCACGACTCTCCTCAGCGTCGCCCCCAAGATCAGCAAACGCAGGCGCTCCGGAGACTTCGTCGATGTTTTGCTGAGCAGGGCGGCGAACGCCTTCGCGGCGTCAGGCCCCGGGCTGCGCGCTAGACTGTGAACGGCCGCCGGTGACGCTTCGCTCGCGATCAGCTTCGATAGCAGCTTGACCGCGCCGGGGGTGCCCAAACGGCCGACCGCAGCGATCGCGGCGTCGGCGTCCGGACGGTTCTTCGAAGTCACCAGCGGCGTCAGCGGTTTGAGCAGGCCAGGTGTCGGCGCGGCGAGAGCTAGCCTGAGTCCGGCAGCACGAGTTGCTTCCTTGTCCAGCAGCTTGCCGATCGCGACCGGTGCTTCTGGATGGTGGGCAAGCGATAGAACCTCGGCGGCCGAGATGAGTAAGTCCGGGGTCTTGGCGCCCGACTGCTTGAGCCAGTGTCGGGCGACCGGCACCGTTTCGAAGTGTCCCAGGCGAGTCAGAGCCACAACGGCGGCGCCGCGCACCTGTGGCCCGCCGAAGCGGACGTATGAACGCAGTCGATGAAAGGCTCGCTGGTCACCGAGGCTTTGCAGGACTTCGACCAACGCGACCGACGGTGTACCGCGGGTGCTGAGGAGCTTGGATAATTTCTTCGGGGGATATGCGACGATCGCCTCGCCCGCTGCGCGGGCCGCCGGCCCTTCTTGGAGGAGGGCTTTGCCCAGGACGTTCATCGCCCGGCGGTGTCCGCTGCTGGCCAGCGCTAGCGCCGCAGTTCCGCGCGTCAGCGCGTTGTAATCGGGCTGGTCGTCGTTTTCGCCGACGCCTGTCATCAGTTTCAACAGCGCGCGCCGCACCTCGGGCCGTTTGGCTCGTGGCGCAAGCGCGCGCGCCGTGACGAGGCGCAGTTTGGCTTTCGATGCGCCGCCGCTGGTGTCCGTTTCAAGCTTGCGGATGAGGTCGTCCAGGGCACCGTCCGTGCCGATCCGCGCCAATCGCTTGGCGCCCCGCACGCGGTCGTCGATGGACGACGCATTCAACAGGCGTTTGGCAGCCTCGGTTCCGCCGATCGTCTTCAGTGTCTTGGGCGGCGCAACGCGGGGTTGGGCGGGGCCGTAGCGTGAGTTGTTGAAAGGTTGCGCGGCTGCGGGGAGCGAATCGACACCGATCCAGCCCGCCACCAGGGCGACGGCGATCAGGGGCGAGCGGCGCGCGCGCGTTCGCAGGCGCCTGCTCATCCTACTTCACGATCGTCGCCGGTTCCTCGCTCGCGGGTTTCGGAGCCAGGACCAAGATGCCCAGTCCCGCGCGCCCCGCACCGGCGAGCTTGCTGACGGCGTTCCAACTAACGCTCTCGGCGACGTCATCCCGATGGGTGTAGCGACGCAGCGCGTGGACTAGCGCAAACGACCGGTTGAGCGCGTCCTGTTCGGAAACGGACTCCGCGTCTTTCGGTTTCACGCCGATTGCCACGATGAACTCGGGGTGCTTGTTGAGTTCCGCTGCGAGTGCGCGGACGCTCGGATCGGTTGCTGGGTCGAGGTCCGTGCTGGTGCCCTTGCCGTCGAACTTCGGAGCGACGCGCCATTTGACGGTCCAGCCGGTCTTGCCCTGTTCGAGCGTCACCAGTGGCTTAGCGCGTTTCCACGCGGGCTCCTTCGAATCGTCGTCGGGACATCCGTCGGTGTCGTCCACGCCGTCGAAGTCCTCGGCTTTGCGCGGGCACTTGTCGACGGCGTCGTCGTATGTGTCCCCGTCGGTGTCAGGGTTCGGGCAGCCGTTGAGTTCTGGGTCGGTGCGCGGTTCGCCTTTGACCTTCGGGCACGCATCGACATCGTCCAAGACCTTGTCGCCGTCGTTGTCGGGATCAGGGCAGCCGTCCGTGTCAGCGAAGCCGTCCTTGTCTTCCGGCTGGGCGGCGCATTGGTCCTGCGTGTCCAGAATGCCGTCGCCGTCCTGATCGACGATCGGGCAGCCGGGAGCTGGGCTGCCCGTCGCGGGTCCGACCTCGTCCGGGCAGGAGTCCTCAGTGTCGGGGATGCCGTCGTTGTCGTTGTCGGCGTCGATGCAGCCGTCATCGTCCATGAAGTCGTCGGCGTCTTCTTGCTCTGCCGGGCAGCGGTCGTCTGCGTCCGGCACACCATCGTCGTCGTTGTCGAAATCGGGGCAGCCGTCAGCGTCCTGAAAGCCGTCCTTGTCTTCCTCGAGCTCGGCGCACTCGTCCCGGCTATCCTCGATGCCGTCGCCGTCTTCGTCATAGAACCGGGGCGCCCACCCGATGCCGAGCACGCCACGCACCGCGGGGTTGCCCACGGCGTCGTTGAGGGGCAGCTCCACGCCGGCGATCGCTGAGATCTCTTCGACCGTGTATCGCGCAGAGGCGCCGATTTGGATCGGGCTTTGGGCGCCGGATGCGAAGCTCGGCGTCAAGCTCACGCGGCCGCGGGTTTCTAGGCTGACCAGCCAGCGTCCGGCGTCGTCCCAGCCGAACGCCTGCGGTTTGGCCGTGACGCCCACCGCCCAGGGGAGGTCGTCGCCGAACTCTTCGCCGACGTACGTTTCCTTCGAGCCGCGGACACGGGCGCCCGCGGTCGCGCGGAGGTCGAGTGCGATGAGCCGCAGCTCGCCGAGCATGCGCAGCTCCCCCGTCGCGGCTCCTTCGCCGAGGAACGAGCGTTCGTCGCCGGTCGGCGCGGTGACGCGCGCTATGGTGGCGAGACCGAAGCCGCCCAAGTCCGCGGTCGGCACGAGCGTCGCCTTCGCGGTGAACGCGACGTCACCGATCCCGGTTGTGGGGAGCACCGGTGTGACCGCGGGGTCTGCGGGCTCGTCGCCGGTCTGATACGCCACGGTGGGAATCGCCAGACCGATGGCGAGTCGGTTGCCGATTCCGACGCCGGCGAAGTAGTCGAGACTGAACTGATCGCTGAGGGGTACCGAGACTTCGTTCTCAGCATCGTCTTGCAGCGCGACCGAGCGGCGCGCGTACGACGCCCATACGCCGACGTTCCACTCCAAGTGGCCGGGTGTCGACGTCGGTTCGAGTCGCAGCGAAGCGGCGGGATCCGTCGGCACGTGAAAGTCGCGAAGATCGAGCGAAGGAGTCGGCTGCGCACCGGCGGCGCCGGCGATCGTGGAGACGGCCACACTCAAACTGAGAGCGACGAGCGAGAAGCGCTTGCGCATGGCCGCAGAGGGTAGTGGCGGAGGGTGTAGAACTTGAGCAAAAACGTACTGAGGGCGCCAACCACTGGGATTTTCGCGTTGTGATCACCAGCGGTCCGGCGAATTTGGGGGCAATGAAGGCGAACTTGCCCGGACCCAGTCGGCTCACTAGTGTCCGCACACGACGATGGACGCCATTCGAATTCGCGGCACGAAACCGCTCAGCGGCAAAATCACGGTCAGCGGCGCCAAAAATGCCGCCTTGCCGATCCTGTGCGCGACGCTCCTGAGCGAAGGGGAAAGCCGGCTGCGAAACGTGCCCGGGCTGCGCGACATCAAAACGACGTCGGCGCTGCTCGGGTTCTTGGGTCGCGACACTCAAGTCAACACGCCGGACGTGATCGTATCCGCCGAGACAACGCCGGTCCGCCCGATGGCTCCATACGAGTTGGTTCGACAGATGCGCGCGAGCGTGCTCGTGTTGGGTCCGCTGGTGGCCCGCTACGGCAAGGCCAAGGTGTCGCTCCCGGGCGGCTGTGCGATCGGGGCGCGCCCGGTGGACCAACATCTGCGGGGGCTCGAAGCGCTCGGCGCGAAGATCGCCGTCGAGCACGGGTACATCCTCGCCGAAGCGGGACGGCTGCGGGGCGCCGAGATCGTGTTCGACATTCCGACCGTCGGCGGGACCGAGAACCTGATGATGGCGGCGGCGCTGGCGAAGGGGCGGTCGACGCTCGTGAACTGCGCTCGGGAGCCCGAGATCGAGGAGCTCGGTCGCGTGCTCAACAAGATGGGCGCTCAGGTTGAGGGCGCCGGCACCGCCGTGATCCATATTCACGGCAAGGACGAGCTCGAACCTTTCGATCACGCGGTCATCGCTGACCGCATTGAGGCCGGCACGTTCATGGCTGCGGTTGGCGCCACGGGCGGTGATGTACTGCTAGAGCACGCGCCGCTAGATGACCTCGAACCGGTCGTCATGAAGCTGCGGCAAGCTGGCATCGAGATCGAGCGTGAGGGCCAGGCCGTGCGCGTCCGTCGCCAAGGCGCGCTCAGGCCCGTCGATGTCACCACTGCGCCACACCCCGGGTTCCCCACCGACATGCAGGCGCAGTTCATGGCTCTGATGACGCGCGCCGAGGGCCGCTCGGTTCTGACGGAGACGATCTTCGAAAACCGGTTCATGCACGTCCCCGAGCTACAGCGCATGGGCGCTCGGATCGAGACGCGCAACAACACGGCGTTCGTCGAAGGCGTGGACACGCTTAGCGGCGCGAGCGTGATGGCGACGGACTTGCGCGCGAGCGCCTCGCTGGTGATCGCGGGGCTGATCTCTGGAGGAGAAACGATCGTCAGGCGCGTCTATCATCTCGATCGCGGCTACGAGGCGATCGAGAAGAAGCTGGCGGCAGTGGGTGCGGATATCGAGCGCATCGACCTCGAGGGACCGTGACCGAGCCGCCGCTGACGTTTGCGGTGCCCAAAGGCCGGATGTTGAAGCCGCTGATCGCGCTGTTCAATAACAGCGGCATCGATGCTGACGCCCTCAAGTCGGATGACCGGCGTCTCGTCAAGCCGAGCGCGGACGGGCGGTTCCGCTTCTTATTGTTGAAGCCGGACGACGTTCCGACGTACGTGGAATATGGCGCGGCGGACGTTGGAGTCAGCGGCCGCGACGTGCTGCTTGAGCGAGACTACGGGTTGTACCAGCCGCTCGATCTAGGCATGGGGGTGTGTCGCATGGTCGTGGCCGGTCCGAAACACGGTAAGCCACGTGACGTGCCGCGCGTCGCCACCAAGTACCCGTCCATTGCTGCGAAGTATTTCCAAACCAAAGGTACACCGGTCGAAATCGTGTTCGTGCAGGGCTCGGTGGAACTCGCGCCCCTGGTCGGGCTCGCGGATCTGATCGTCGACATCGTCGAGACGGGCAGCACGCTGAAGGAAAACGATCTCGTCATCAAGGACGAGATCCATCCGATCTCGAGCGTTGTCGTGGTCAACCGCGCTCAGTTCAAACTGAGGTCGGCGGCGATATCCGCGTTGCTCAAAGGCCTACGGGCCGGGCTGGTCGCTCAGTCGCCCGCGCAGGGCGCTCAGTCGCCGGGGTAGGGCGAGTTCGCCGCCACGTCAGCGCAGCACCGAAACGAAACGAAGTAGTACCGAAATTCCGGCTCGTGCGATGTCGTCACTGGGCGACAGGCGTTGCGCACGTGCCCCCAGGCTCCGCCCTTGAGCGCAGCAAAAACCGCGCGCTCGCGTGGACGATCGCGATCCGCTATCGCCCACTCATCGAAGTTGCCGGTGAGGTCGTGCACGCCGTAGTCGCTCTTGCAGCCTTCCATCGCTCCGCTCGGGACGCTCTGGTCGATCCGTTTCAGTTCCTCGGACGAGACTTCGGGATCGCTCGAGTAGGCTTTTTTCAAGCTGGGATTAATCCAGCGATTGTCGATGTTGCACATCTTCTTAGAGCGAGCCCATCCGTAGGGAAACGGCTTTTCTTCGGGACCCTCGCAAGACGCGACCCACTCGCTCTCGTAGCACAGCCGTTTCCCGAGCTTCCCGCAAGCGCCGGCTGCGTGGTACCAGTCGACCATGACGGGTGGGTGCCCGCCCTTCTCGTTCGGGTACTCGTATTTGTCGATGCAAAACTCGAGCGGGACGCGCGGCTTGAGACACTTCTGATCGCCTTCTTTGAAGCGATGGCAGATCGTAATGTGGTTCGACTTGTCGTACTCGCTCTTGAGGCACGTTCGTTGCATTTCTGGGCAGAAATCTTTTTTGACGTGCACCATTCCGGCAGGGCACGGCGGTGGCGGTGGTGATGGCTCGCCTTGGCCGGAGCTCGCGCTGACACTTGGCGCCAGCGATGGCTGAGGTGCCGGCGGCGTCTTTGTCGCTACCGGGCTCTGCTGTCCTGCGATGGGATCGGGGTTGGCGGCTGGACTGCAGCCCGCCGCCGCGATGATGGGGGCAAATGCGAGCGTGACGACGACTCCGCGCAGAATCGATGCGTTAGGTCGAGGTCGGCGCGCGCTAAGCATGGCAAGCGCATAGACGCCGCCTGTCGGCGCCTCAAGTAACCTTGCAAAACCGCCCGATTCCGCGGGGCTGTGGGGTCGACTCGTGGCGCCGTCAGGCGTCGGTGATGTCA
>JAUIKB010000244.1 GCA_030430975.1 Polyangia bacterium | reverse complement strand
CCCGCCTTCAGGTCTGCGAACGTTCGACCATCGGCCGTGGGGTGAAGCGGACTGATCTCGAGCACCGAGCCGGTCGACAGCTTCACACGCATCACCCGATGATTCACGACCCGCGTGCTCGACGCGCGCAGGATCGGCACCGCCACAATCGCTTCGTTGTGGACGCTGTAGACCAAATCTCCCACCCGTAGCGACGAAATCGCTCGGTCGCCATCCGGCGTGGCGATCGGTGTATTGGGCGCCGCGCACTGCGGGCACATGCCACGTCGCCACACCCACGCACCGTCCTTGCACACGACCTCAAGTTCACAGTTCGGGCCGCACTGCAGGCCTTCTTGGGTGCACGGTGTACCGGCCTGCGGAATGCGATCCGGACACCCCATCGGCGGCGACTGGCATGCCCACTCGGGCGGATCGATCATCTGGCACACCGGGAACTCCGAGCCCCCCTTGCACGCGCTGCAGATACAGCGATCGCCATCGTCGAATGAACACGTCAAGCCCGCCTTCGGGCACTCCGTCCCGGACGTCGGCTTGGTCGTCCCGCACTCCATCGGCAGCGGTGAATCTTTGCAGCGCGGACTGTCGGGCTCCTTGATCTCCCACTTGGCATTGCCAGCACAGACTCCGGTCGTGCGACACTCCGGACGCGGGTCGTCGCCCCACGTGCAGTGCGCGGTCGTGTCCGTGCCCGTACCGCTGGGCGTCGTACACGCCGAGCCGTTTGTAGGCGGCGTCGTTGGACAGAACGACGAGCCGCTACCGCCGGTTCCGGTGCCCGCCGTGCCGGCCGTTCCCCCGCTCGTGCCGGCCGTACCGCCCATCGAGCCGCCCGTGCCGCCACTCGTTCCGCCTGCGCCAGCCGTTCCACCGGCGCCGGATGCGCTGCCACCGGTTCCCGCCGCCGCTCCTGAACCGTCAACGCTAGTCTCTTCGCCACCGCAAGCTAACGCCGTCAACGCAGCCGCCACGCACATCGCCCTCTTCATCATGCTCGCAGCTTACCCGAGCCGATCGCCACGAGCCAGGCGTGCCGCTATACTCGCAACATGTTAAGCCGCACGTTTTCCACCTTGTTGCTCGCGTCGATCGCGGCATGCTCCGGTCAAACCACCGTCAACATCAACACGGCTGGAGCGCAGGGAGGAAGCGCCGGCAGCTCAGCCGGCACGGGGCCCGGCGGCAGCGCCGGTTCGGGCGCTGCCGGAGGAACGGGCGCTTCCGGAGGCACGACCGCTTCCGGAGGCACGGGCGGCGCGGCGACCGGCGGCGCCAGCGGCTCCGGTATCGGCGGCTCGAGCTCGGCGGGCGGCCCAGGCGATGCAGGAGTCGACGCGGCCGGTATGGGCGGCATGACGACAGACGCCGGCTGTACCGACGCCCCACAGCCGACGGTCGAGGACGCGATCCGCAATGCCTGCACCGTGGCGCTGCTGCGGGTCTCGCGGATCGACACGGAATGCTCGGGCGCCGGTGGCGATCACATCACGTTCGACGTCGTCGAGCTCGGCCGAGGCTCGACGGTGACGAAGGTCCACGCGGGCGAGCATGCGTACTACCCGCCGATGTCCGGACCAAACGCCGTTGGCCAGTACTTCGTCGCGGCCGTCACCGCACTGGGTAAGCTCGAACCGCGCGACGACAATCCCGGGTGGTGCATCTCCGGACTGCCGCCGGTGGACGGCCACGTACCGGTCTTGGATACGGCGGTGACGTCGATTCACACGTACGCCTACGAACGCGTCGCAACTCAGGCCGAGGGCTCCGCGCGCATGAAGCAGCTACTCACGGGAAGCTGACGGCGCGCAGCGTAGCGCACGGAACGTCAGGCTCAAGCGCTCACCGACGGGCCGCTTGGTCTTCGGAACCGCGTGCACGTAGCGGTTCTGGAAGTCACCGCCCATCAGCAATAGGTCGCCGCCACCGAGCGCTAAGTCGACGCGCTCACCCGCGTCGCGGGCCTTGGCGACGAAGCGTCGCGCGGCGCCGAGGCTGATCGACGCCACCGCCGGACATTCGCCAAGCTCACGTTCATTATCCGCATGCCAGCCCATCGAATCTGTGCCGTCTCGGTAGTGATTGAGAAGCACATGATTGAACTCGACGCCGCACGCGATCTCGACGCGCGCGAGCACGCCGCTAACGGTCTCGCTCACCTCGCGCGGCTGAAGCGTCTGATTCGAATAGCGATACGGTAATTCGCCCTGCCACGCGATACGCCGCGGCTGCATGACTTCACGCCCAAACAGCGTGATGCTGCGCTGCTCCCACGTCAGCTCACAGAGCAGCTCACGCATCAGCTCGTCATGGTCGGCAACGAAGCCCCGCCACAGCCGATACCAAACACCCGGAGCCGGCTCAGCCCGCAGTCCCCCGATGCCCGTACCGGTGTGCGGCCGCTGCGCGCGCCTCACGTCAGTAGGCAGCCGACGGAACCTGGACACCCTTCGGCAGCTCGAGCGGCAGCTTCGGCACTTCGCTTTCGCCACCGCGTAGATACGCGTAGCGCGCCATGTTGCCCAGCACCCGCGCAACGTAGCCACGGGTTTCGCGATACGGGATCCGAGCCGCCCACACGTCGAGCGGCAGCTTATGCCCACTCTTGATCCAGCGAGCGACCGCCTGCGGTCCGGCGTTGTATCCAGCTAGCGCGAGGGGCACGCTGTTATCGAAAATGTTGAGCAGCTTGCGCAGATAGTAGGCACCGAACTCCACGTTGTATTCGGGGCGCCGAAGCGACTCTTGCGCGTACTCGACCGAAAGCTCTTTCGCCACCTCACGCGCCGTGGGTTCGATCAGCTGCATCAAGCCGATCGCTTTGGCGTGGCTCACGACCTTCGATCGAAAGCCGCTCTCCTGGCGCATCACGGAGTACACCAGATCCGGCGCCAGCTGATGCTTCTTGGCCGCGTCGAGCACGACCGGCTCGTACGGGCGCGGATACAGCGACTCCCAGGTCCAGCGCGTCGCCGCAGACGGAGCCTGGGCCAGAGCCGTCCAGCGCACCGCTGCCGATGCCACCCGGTAACGCTGTCGAGCGCCCGCGAACTGACTGTACGCCAAACACAGCGCTTCGTTGCCGCGCGGCGCGTAGGTCGCCTTGAACTTGCGTTCCTGACGCACCATCTCGGCCTCTGCGTCGGCATCCAGCCCCACTTCTGCAAGCAGCCTGACCTTCGCCGGCAGCTGCACCTTGAGCGGCGGCGGAGCCTTGCCGGCCTTTGCCGGCTCGATCACCGGCGGTTCGCTCACGCCCGCCTGGCGTAGCCGCGCCGCCGCAACCAGCGCCGCAAAGGACAGCGGACGCTCGCGGATCACGCTGCGGAACCGCGCGACCGCGCGGTCCTTTTGCCCGAGCTTCAACAGCGCGATGCCCTCGAGCTGGCGCAGACGTTCACGAGCACGCACCTCTTTTTCCGCCTTGATCAAGTCACCGAGACTGTCTTTGGCCGCCTTGTGCTTGCCCCCGGCGAGCAGCGTCACAGCCAGCTCGTACTGGGCGTCCTTTAGACTCTCGCCACGCTTGCGATAGCGCGCGAGATAACGTCGGTACGACTGCTCCGCCTGCTTCCAGTCGCCCATGATGTAGTAAAGCCGCGCCTGCATGTACGCTGCCCGTTCGCCAAACGTCGAGCCGCGGAAGCGCTTAGCGATGTCGCCGTACATCTTGGCCGCCTCGGCGTCATCGTGAGCGCGCGAACGCGCTTTAGCTGCATAGTAATAATCCCGCACCCCGTGCTTCGATCCAGCCTTGTAGGCGCGAAGCAGGATCGGCCACGCCGTCTTATAATGGCGCGCCATATAGTTCGCCCAACCGCTGATGTGGTCGAGTTCAGCGGTCTTGTACTTTGCCTTGCGCAGCTTCTCGACCTCGGCTTCGGCAGCGTCGACCTTGCCGGCGCGAGCCAGAGCCAGCGCGCGATCGTAGCGTTGCGCGGTCGTCAGCGGCTTGTCGCTGCCGGCTACTTTGCCGAGAGTCGTTTCAACACCGTCAGCGGCGCTCGTGGCCGGCGCGTGTTTGACGATCCACTGCAGATCCGCAAGGGCGAGCTTCTTGTGGCCCTGCTGATCGAGAATATCCGAACGGATTCGCCGCGCGGTGGCGTGGTCCTCGAGTTCGTTCTTGGGCGTCGGCTTGCTACGCCGTTTGATCTGAGCGCGCTCGAGCGCAACGATCACCTTGTCCACGACCTGCCGCGCTTCTTTGAGCTTCTTGCCTTTGACGAACGCGCGAGCCGCCTGCAGGTTGGCGTCGCGGGTCCCGATCGCTGCGTAGTAGGCCGCCGCCTCCTCGTACGGACCGACCTCAAACTGAGCGCCGGCGCGTAGCTCCGCGATTTCCGCCTTCATCAGCGGCAGCTCGTCCGCGAGCCCCTTGGACAGCTTCAGCACGTCGGCGTGTTTGCCGAGTTCCGCGGCGACCCGAGTCCGCACGAAGCGAATCGCTGGCCGCTTGCGTTCCTTTTCGGACAGGGCGGCGAGCAGTGGCTCCGCCGCGGCCCAGCGCTCGAAACGCACCGCTTCGAGCCAAGTTTGCGCGCGTTTTGCCACGGCGATCGGCGCGGCCGCGGACGCCGAACCCGCCGCAGCCCCAGACGCCGACGCTTTGGGCCCAGAACCACCCTGATTCGACGAAACCCCTTCCGGCTTGCTGCGCGCGCAGGCGGTGAGCGCCACCAGCGAGGCGAAAGCAGCCACCGAAACGGTCAGGTCACGCATCTCGATGTCCTATCACGAACCCACTAATCGACCGCAAATTCGCCGCATTTTTCCGCCACGAGGTGCTGTGAAGCACGTGGATTGTCCCCGTCTTCAACCCGCCCGGTTGGCGCAAGGTACTGTGAAGAATTCAATTGTCCCCGTTTTCAATTCGCGAGGAGGCTTGTTTTTTGGCGTCAAACGACGTTCCTGCGGGGTGGGCCACGGCCCTCGGAAATTCCACGCAACTGGCAACGCGTACCTAACGACGAGCGGCCATGTTCCATTCCGATACCCGCCTCATCCTCGTTCGAAACCGACTCGGCATTCCGTTCCTGCTCTGGGCGGTCGCCAATCTCACCACGCTGTCCATCGGGACGTTCTCGATGCTGCTCTTCGCGCTCGCCGGCGCGGCTCCGTGGCTGTTCTGTGACCGATGGTATCTGCGACACCGCCACGGCTACCTCAGCCTGGTCTGGCGACGCGGCCATAAGATCGAGCAGACCGTGGCATGGTTCACGACCGGTGCGCCGATCGCGATCCGCCGCACCGACGACGTCGTCACACTCTCCGATGCACAACACCGCTACAGCCTGCGCTGCGAATCGCCCGCCGAGGCCGTCCAGGTTGCCGCCGCCATGCGGATTCGGTGCACGTCGCTAGGCGTCGAAGCCACGTTGAGCACACCGAAGTATCGCCTGGCTCCACACTACGACACGTTTCGACCGCTAGCGTTCTGGACGTTCATTGGTTCGACCATGTTCTTTGTCGTGATGATGGCGTTCAACACGTACTGGATGATGCTCGGAGCGCTGATCCTACCGCTGACCTACCTCGCCTACACGTTCTGGGCTCGGTACATGCGCAACCAGACTCACTGCGGCGGCGGGTCGGCACAGAAGCCGTTGATGCACTCGCCCTCGCAGCAATCGGCGGTGGTGTCGCACTTACCGCCTTCGGGGACGCACATCTGACCTTCCGGCGTGCCGCAGATCTTCGTCCCGGAACCCGGCGGCTTCTCGATGCAGCTTCCGCGGCAACAGTCGCTACCGACCTCGCAGCTCTCGCCGTCCCCCTTACACGGGTCCAGCGCCCAGAAGCCGCGCATGTTCGGGGTGCCCGGATCCTGACCGGGTACCCAGAACGCCGGGTGACTCGCGTCCTGGCCGGCGGTCGGCTTGAGATCGATCGCCGCCACCCAAAGCTGTTTCACCTGGTCCTTGTTTCCCGTCAGCTGATTGCCCAGCGTGCGGCGCGACGTGAATACGACCCAGAAATAACCGCCAGAGGCGACCGGCGCGAACGTCGGCTCATAGTTGAGATGCCGATCGCGCTCGCCCGCGCCGAACGGATACGTGGCGCCGTTCAGGCGGTCGAGCGGAATCTCCGTCATCGACCCGTCGACGGGCGCCAGGAACAGGTCGGCGTTGCCGTTGCGCGTGTCGTACGGACCCCGGTGATAGACGACCCACTTGCCGTCCGGCGTGATCGAAGGGAACGCGATGGTGTCGCCCGCGCTGGCCAGCGCCACCGGACGTTCGTTCGAGAATTGCGGCACGCCGCCCGACAGGTTCACGTCCATCGCGTGCAGATCGCGCATCGCGGGATCGATGAACAGCAGCGACGAGCCGTCGGGCGCAAACGCCGGAATCCCGACGACCCGCGCGTCCAGGGCCGTACCCGTCACCTGCGCTCCCGTGGCGACGTCATATACGCCAGGCAGGTCGTTGCTGATCCAGCGGAAGTCCGGCAACCCCGAGTTCATCACCGCGTAGGTGCCGTCCGGCGTGAGCGCGCTCATCGCCCAACCGCGACCGCGGGCGCTGGCTGTGAGCGTCTGCGTCTGCAGGTCGAATACGCTGGCGTCCGAGTCGCTCGACGACTGCGCTTTGCCGTTGCCCATCACGAGCACGTTGCCGTTGGCACTGACCGTGTGGCAGGTCGTGCATCCATCCGTCACGCCGGCGGTCGCGAGGAAATCGTCCGGCGTTCCGGCACCGGGACTGATCCGCATCACGCGGCCCGGGCTGTTCGCCCAGTAATAGACGGACCCGCGCAGGCTGCCTTGCGCGAAGCGCCACTTGTGATCCGCGAGCACCGTCGCGACACCCATCGCGTCGAGCTTGTCGACCCGGACGGTGACGTCGCCTCCGTCGCTGGACTCGGTGAGCTGCGTCCAGGTATTGGCGTCGAGCGTGAAGTCGCCGGCGGTTGGCACCGCGTATTCGGTGTAGTCGGCGAAGGTCGACTTGATGCTGACTTTGAGTTTGTCGCCGGCGGCAAAGCCGTTCCACATCATCTTCGGCGAGAGCAACTGCTGGGGAAACACCGTGCCGTCATACGGGTAAAGCCAGGTGCCCATGGGCGCGGGGTTCACGGCGCCGTCGAGGCCGGTGATGTCGCCAGGCATGAGCGCGGGATCCTGCTTGTCGATGACGAGCTTCACCGTCACCGCCGACGTCGCCTTGTACGCGTCCCAAGCGGCAGTCACGGTCACCAGACCGCCGAGGCTGCCGATCGCGCTGACTTCGGAGCTCATGCTGTCGAACGTCGCTAAGTCACCGCGGTCGAGGCTCCAGCTCGTCGGCGTGACGGTTTCCTCGGAACCATCGTCGCGCTTCGCGACCGCCTTGAGCACCAGCGGAGACGCCGTCCCGTTCGTCACCGTGATCGTTGCCATCGCGGGCTGCAGCTCCATCGAGGTGATCTGCGGAATCGAAATCGTTCCGCCGATGCCAGTCGTGCCCGACGACGCACCCTGCCCGCTCGTGCCACCGCCAGCGTCCCCTGACGCGCCTGCATTGCCCCCGGCGCCGGTCGGTAGGTTCGAGCCGCCGGCGGTCGCGCTGTCCTCGCTGCCACAACCGCTCAGCGCGGCAGCGCCGCTCGTAGCGCAAGCCGCGGCTAACAACATTGAAATAAACGGACGATGATTCGAGACCGGACGCGCCATGGGCGCAGTA
>JAUIKB010000243.1 GCA_030430975.1 Polyangia bacterium | reverse complement strand
CCGAAACGGCGCAAAAACTAGGCGCCAAGGACAAGGTGTTCCAGCGTGCCTTCGCGGCAGACGTAAAGAAGGCGCTTGCCGCCTGGCCGAAGTCTTAGATCGCCGTCTGAAGAACAACCGGGTCATTCCTTGCTCAACCACCTTCCAACTGCTCGCCGCCAGTTGCAGCCGGAGCTTGTCGAAGAGCTGCGGCGGCAGAACGCTGAGTCGAACCCGAGCGCAGCGCGAACTGCGCACCTCGCAGTCCTCGAAGCGCATGATCTGGGAGTTGTCGTGACGGGGCAGCAGGTCGGCCTTTTTTTGGGGCCGGCCTACAGCCTCTACAAGGCTGCGACGGCGGTGGCGTTGGCGCGTCGGATTTCCAAGACGAGTCGGCTGCCCACGGTACCGGTCTTCTGGCTCCAGTCGGAAGACCACGACGCGGAGGAAGTCGCGGATTGCGGAATACTGGACGGGCAAAGGCGGTTGGCTCACGTGACGGTTGAACCAGCGGGTGAAGAACGTGCGTCGATGGCTGAGCGCGTGTTGGGGGGTGATGTCAAGGCGGCGCTCGCGGCGCTCGTGCAACACCTGTCAGGTTCGATTCACGTCGATGAAACCGAGCGCTTCTTGGCTCGCCACTACCGTCCCGAGGCGGGCTGGGTGGAGGCGTTCGGCAAAGCGATCGCTGAAGTATTCGCAGCGGACGGACTGCTCGTTCTCGATCCGCGAACGCCGGTCGTCGCGAAGTTAGCCAGCCCAGTGCATCGGCAGGCGTTTGCAGAAGCCGAACAAATCGACGCCGCTTTGGTCGAAGGCGCGAGCCTGCTCGAGCAGGCAGGTGAGGACGTGGGCGTCGCTCCTCGGAAGGGCTGTTCTCTCAGTTTCTATCATCCACATGGCCGGAGCGGTTCCCGCTTTCGGCTCAACCGCGCAGCGGACGGCTGGAAGGCGCCTCAGTCGGAGCGATGCCTATCCACTGCCGAGCTGGGCGCGCAAACTGGCACACATCCGCTGAAATTTTCCACGTCGAGTATGTTGCGGGTCGTTCTCCAGAACACGTTGCTGCCCACGCTGGCCCAGGTGGCTGGACCCGGCGAGGCGCGCTATCTGCGCCAAACGCCGCCGCTGCTCGAACACTTCGGCGTGGCCGAACCGCTCGTCGTCCCCCGGGCGCAAATCGCTGTGACGGACGCGGCGTGCCGACGGCACCTCACCGCGTTGGACCTTTCGCTAGGTGACGTCGGCGATCGCGGGCAGATGTTGCAGCGCCTGGCAAAGGAGGATGCCGGTCCCAGCGGCGACCAGGTTGCGTCTCAACTCAGCGGCGCCTTGGAACGAGAGCTTGAGCGACTGCAGCCGACTCTCAGGGCAGTCGACCCCAGCCTGGAGCGGAGCATCCAGCGAACCCGACGGCACGTCGAGCGCGGCGTGAGCAAGTTTGCAGCTCGGATCGACCGGGCTCGCGCCCAGCGTGACCGGGCGCGCGTCGCGCGCGTCGAGCGGGTGTGCGATTGGCTTAGGCCCGGCGGCGTACCTCAAGAACGCGCTGTGGGCTTCGCGTATCTGTCCGCGAAGGTCGGCGCGGAGTCGCTCATCAAAGGCGTGTTCGAAGCCGTAGAGACTCATCTCGATTTGTGGGAACAAGGCGCGTCTCCAGAGCTGCAGGAAGTCGCACTGTGACGTCAGAGTTGAACGCCCACTCCCGGCTACGTATCGGCATCATCTCGCACTCCGAGCTGGGCGGCAGCGGCGCGGTCGCCACCGACTTAGCCGTGAGCCTGGCTAGTCGCGGTCACAGCGTGCACATGATCGCCGTACGTCGGTCGTTCCGCCTGGCGGAGCGGACCTCGGTGCGCGTGCATGAAGTCGCCGTTCCTGGGTATGCGATGTGGGAGTCGCCGCCTTGGTCGTTGGCGCTTGCGAGTCGCGTGGTCGACGTGGCGCGATCCGAACGCCTCGACGTGATCCACGCGCATTTCGCGCTGCCGTACGCGGTAGCGACCGAGCTGGCATGTCAGGTCCTCGGTCCTGACGCGCCGCCGTGGGTTGCCACGTTGCACGGGTCCGACGTCCAACCGCTCGGCGGCGATCCGGCGTACGCGCCGATCGTGAGCCACGCCCTGGGGCGAGCGGACGGCGTGACCGTGCCGTCCGAGCAGCTGCGGGCGCTAGCCGCGGAGCAGTTTGGCGCTGCTCTGACGATCGACGTCGTTCCGAACTTCGTGGATAGCGAGCGTTTCAAGCCAAGCGCGAACCGGCTGCCGCCGAGCGATGGCGTCGCTACTTTGGTCCATGCGTCTAATTTCCGACGCGTGAAACGTGTCGGTGACGTGGTCGCTGTGTTCGCGCGAGTAGCGGAGCGATTGCCGACACGCCTACTGCTGATCGGTGACGGTCCCGGGCGCTCCACAGCGCTTGAGCAGATAGCTGCACTCGGTCTGACCGATCGCGTCGATGCGGTCGGCGCTCAGCGCGACGTCGAACGCTGGCTCGGGGACGCTCACGTGGCGTTGCTACCAAGCGCGCGCGAGAGCTTTGGCTTGTCCGGTCTCGAAGCGCTGGCTTCCGGTGTGCCTGTGGTTGGAAGTGCGGTGGGTGGCCTGCCTGAGGTGGTCAAGCATGGCGAAACCGGGTTTCTGTTCAATGTCGGCGACGTTCCGAGAATGGCCGATGCGACTGTCGATCTTATAACCAACTCGGAAAAATGGCAGGCCATGTCGCGTGCTGCGCGCGCGGTCGCCCTGGAACGTTTTGCTCCGCAAACCGCCATCGAACGCTACGAATCCTTGTACCGCGCGTGCATTCATGACCGTCGAACCGTCGAGCGGGCAGCATCACCGAAAGCCGAACGAATTTCATGACGCCTGAAGTAATCATCGCATCGTTGCTCTGGTCCATGGTTCACATGAACGCTGTGGAAATCCAGCAACGCTTGGATCGGCTGTTGGTCATCGGCCGCGTGCTGTACGTGGCGGCTCACCCGGATGACGAGAACACTCAGCTGCTGGCGTATCTGACGCACGCGCGCGGCGCCCGGACGGCCTACCTGTCGCTGACCCGCGGCGACGGGGGGCAGAACCTGATCGGGAGTGAACAGTCGCCGCTGATGGGCGTGATTCGCACGCATGAGCTGATGGAGGCGCGCCGCATCGACGGCGCCGAGCAGTTGTTCACGCGCGCCAAGGACTTCGGTTACTCGAAGCGATCGGATGAGGCGCTCAAAGTATGGGGCAAAGATGCGACGCTCGGCGACGTGGTCTGGGCCGTGCGGCGGTTTCGCCCGCATCTGATCATCACGCGCTTCCCCGAGACGGGCTCAACCCACGGGCACCATTTGGCGTCGGCGATCCTCGCGCGCGAGGCGTTTTCGGCAGCCGCTGACGAATCGCGGTTCCCTCAACAGCTCAAGCAAGTGCAGCCGTGGCAGGCGCACCGGTTGGTCTACAACGTCCCGAATCGCTTCATGCCGAAGGAGGCACGAGACGACGACTTGATCGTGGACATCGGTGGGTTCGATGCGGTGAGCGGAATGTCGCACGGAGAGATCGCCGCACAGAGCCGCAGCATGCACAAGAGCCAGGGCTTCGGCGCCGCCCGTCGCTTCGGTCCCGAGCCGGAACGATTCCGTCATCTTTCGGGCGAGCGCGCCAAGACCGATCTGCTGGAAGGTGTCGATCTCGATTGGAGTAGCCTGAAGGGCGGTGCAGCGGTCAAGACGGCGCTGCGAGCCGCCCGAAGCGGCTTTCGTCCGGATGCGCCCGGCGCGATCGCCGATGACTTGGTGAAGGCGTTGCGAGCGGTCCGGGACGTTGAGGACGAAGGCGTTCGGTCGTGGGCTCAAGAGCAACTCGGCGCATTGCTCGTTGCCGTCAGTGGCGTGCTGCTCGAGGCGCGGTCCGAAACAGCCGCAGTCGTTCCCGGCGGCGAGCTCAAGGTGAAGCTTCTCGCGCTGCGTCGCGGTGCCGTTCCGATCGAGTGGCACGACGTTCAGATCGGGGCAACGAAAGTCGAAGTCGCCAGCGCGCTCGAGGACAATGATCCAGTCAAGAAAGAGCTGAAGATCGGCGTACCGAAGAAGGCCCCCTTCTCGACGTTCCCGTGGTTGCAAAAGCCGCCGGGGCCGGGCCGCTACGCCGGCGATGACCCGCCGGAGATTCCACTCCCGAAGCCATCGTTGTCGGCGCGACTGTCGTTGACTATCGCGGGTGCGCCCCTCTCCGTGGAGGTGCCGGTGCGGCACTATTCGGTCGACCGGGTCCAAGGCGAACAGAACCGAGAGGTTGAAGTTCTGCCGGCGATCACCGTGACTCCAGCCGCCAAAGCGGTGTTGGTACCGTGTCCGCCGACGACCGGGGACGAAGCATGTAAGACGAAGTTGCGCGTTTCGATTCGCGCCCGCAAGCCTGGCAGTGTCAGGGTCGAAGCACCGAAGGGCTACGCCGTGAGCCCCGCAAAGCTCGACGTGAAATCGGATCGCGAGATCGAGCTGGAGATCTCGGCGCAGCCGGATGCTGCGCCCGGCACGCTCAGACTGATCGGCGAAACTGCTGATGGGAGCTCGTCCTGGGCCGAACGCGCGTTGAAGCACAACCATCTTCCCGCGCGCACGGTGCTGTTGCCGGCCGAGGTGCGGCTTACGACGGCGCAGCTGAGAGTGCCCGCGACCGTGATCGGACACGTAGCGGGGCCGGGCGATGAGGTGGCCGACGGCTTGCGGCGGATCGGTGCGAAGATCGAAGACATCGACGACGAAGAGCTGGCTCACGGTGAGTTGGACCGCTTCGGGGCGATCCTGATCGGCGTGCGAGCCTTCAACACGCGCGATGAACTGCGACGCCATCATCAACGGCTGTTCGACTTCGCCGAGCGAGGTGGAACTGTCTTGGTGCAGTACACGACCAAGCCACGCCGGGAGCCGCTCGGTGTACCGCTGCTGCCGTACAAGATGGATATCGGGCGTGGACGCGTGACCGACGAGACCGCGGCGATCGAGCTGCTCAAGCCGGATCATCCGGTATTCACGACACCGAACGCGATCGGTGAGAAGGATTTCGCCGGTTGGGTGCAAGAGCGCGGGCTGTACTTCGGTGCCACCTGGGACGACAAGACCGTCACGCCGCTGCTGTCGTTGGCGGATCCGAAAGAGCCAGCCGAAAAGGGTGCGCTTCTGGTGGCGGATCATGGCAAAGGTCGCGTGATCTACTGCGGCCTGTCGCTGTTTCGGCAGATGCCGGCCGGAGTTCCGGGCGCCTATCGATTGATCACCAACCTGCTCGCTCGTCGTGACGCCGCAGCGATTGCGACAGCAGATGAGCCTCCTCCGGTGCTAGGTCGTTGGCGCAATCTATACGCGGTCGTGATCGGGCTGTTAGCGCTACTAATCGCTGCCTTCTATATGATCTCGCGTCGGTACGGTAAGTGAGCCCGGTCGACTGGGCGGTGCTCGTTGCCACGCTGGCGACGATCGTCGGCGTCGGCATCTGGCGCACGCGCACGACCGACGTGGGCGAGTACCTGCGTTCGGGCAACACGCTGCCGTGGCACACCATCGGCCTGTCGGTCATGGCCACTCAGGCGAGCGCGATCACGTTCCTGTCGGTACCGGGTTTGGCGTTCGAAGACGGCATGGGCTTCGTCCAGTTCTACTTCGGTCAGCCGCTGGCGCTGATCGTCGTGTGTGCGGTGTTCGTCCCGATTTTCTATCGACTCAACGTCTACACCGCGTACGAATACCTAGAGCAGCGCTTCGACGTGCGGGTGCGCACATTGGGGGCGTTGTTGTTTTTGGTTCAGCGCGGGCTCGCCGCGGGCATCACGATTTACGCGCCGTCGATCATTCTGTCGACCATCCTGGGCCTGCCGCTGTATGTCACGAACCTCGTGATCGGTCTTTCTGTGATCGCGTACACCGTGAGCGGCGGCAGCAAGGCGGTGAGTCAAACGCAGAAGCATCAGATGGTGGTGATCCTGTTGGGTATGTTCGCCGCGGGCGCCTTTTTGGTTTCCAAGCTCCCAGCGGGAATGTCTGTCGACGAAGCGGCGGTTTTGGCTGGCGCGACTGGGCGCATGAAGCTGGTCGATACCGCGCTGTCTTGGGACAGTCGCTACAACGTTTGGTCAGGAATCGCGGGAGGCTTCTTTCTGGCGTTGTCGTACTTTGGTACGGATCAATCGCAGGTTCAGCGGTATCTTGGTGGGAAATCTAGCGCGTCCGGGCGCATGGGTCTGCTCTTTAACGGGATGTTCAAGATTCCCATGCAGTTCTGCATTCTGTTCATTGGGGTGCTGCTGTACGTGTTCTATGTCTTCGTACCAGGCCCCGCGTTCTTTAACCCAACTACGCTGGCTGAGGCGCGCCAAGCTCAGCCGGCGCAGATCGCCGCGGTTGAGAAAAAGTATCAAGCGCGCATACGCGCCCGAGAGGCGGCGGCAAAGGACTACCTTGCTGCCTATCGCGCCGGCGGTGCGATCGAGTCGCCGCGTGCTGCATTTGCATCAGCCGACGCGGCGGTTAAAGAAGCGAGACGGGATACGAAGCAAGCGATTGTGCGCGCCCGCCCCGGCGCCGAGACTCAGGACGCCGACTTCGTCTTCATCAGCTTTGTGTTGTCGATGTTGCCGGTCGGTTTGGTGGGGTTGTTGGTGGCTGTCATCCTCTCCGCAGCGATGAGCTCGATAGCTAGCGAGCTCAGTGCCCTCGCCACGACGAGTTCGGTGGATCTCTATCAACGCTTGTTCCGACGGAACGTTAATGGCCCCGCTCAGGTGCGAGCCACCAAAGGGCTGACTGTTGTGTGGGGCCTGGTGGCGCTCGGGTTCGCTTCGGTCGCGAGCCTGTTCGACAACTTGATCGAGGCCGTGAACGTCTTGGGTTCGCTGTTCTACGGGACGGTGCTCGGCCTGTTCGTCGTCGCGTTCTTTTTGAAGCGAGTCGGTGCGACCGCCGTGTTTGTGGCTGCTTTGTGCGCGCAGGCAACGGTGCTCGTCGCGTTTGCAGCCACCGACCTGGGGTTTCTCTGGTTCAATGTGATCGGGTGCGCGACGACCGTCGTCTTGTCGCTCGTCGTGCACGTGGTTCGCCCCGGCGGGCGGGGTGATCGAGTCGAATCGTCGGTGAGCCCCGAGGGAGGCTAGCGGGCGCGTTACCGAACGTGACGTGGGTCACGATGGCCTGCTAGGCGTCGACTAGCGACGACGGCGCCGCGCCGTTACGGCTCCGATCGCGACGAGCGCCAGCATGCCGAAGCCGTTCGTGTTGGCGGGCTCGCCAGCTTGGCGGCAGCCACACCCGCTGTCTGAATCCGACCCGGTGTTTCCGGTACTGGGCGCTGCGCCGGACCCACCGTTGCCGGCGGTGGCGCCGCCACTTCCGCCAAACGCGAACCCACCGCTGCCCCCCGTCGGGCTACCGGCGGACCCGCTGCTGCCAGCGGACCCGCTGCTGCCAGCGGACCCACCGCTGCCAGCGGACCCACCGCTGCCAGCGGACCCACCGCTGCCAGCCATTCCACCGGATCCGCCCATGCCCATTTCTGTTTGGCAAGTCGCAGAGCAGCCGTCGCCATCGACTGTGTTACCATCGTCGCAGTCTTCGCCTGTGTCGGTGACGGAGTCGCCGCAGCCCGCGGCGGTGCAGTTGGTGCGGCAGGCGTCGGGCGCCGTGTCGGAGTTGTTGGTGCCGTTGTCG
>JAUIKB010000242.1 GCA_030430975.1 Polyangia bacterium | reverse complement strand
CTTGTTGCCGAGCGACTTCCGCATCTTCTTCGCCGCGCCAGAGGCGTCGATGAGCTGGACCGTCCCCCGCCGCTTCTCGGGCTTCCGGTTCGTCAGACGCGCACACCAGAAGAACATGCCGATCGGAATCGTCAACCGTGGCCACACTCGGGGCCACGCTCTATCAGAGGTCGCTGTAGACGCAGACGTGGGCGCGGTGTTGCGTGAGCTAACCCACCAGATCGCGTCCGGCCGACGCCCGCGGACCGTGTTAGGCTAGTGCAGATGTCGATCGCGGTCTGGTCTCGAACGGTCGTCGTATCGCTGAGCATTGGGGCGCTCGGGTGCGGCGGGCTCGCAGAAGAAGACACGGCGCCCGGTCCCGGAGCTGGCACAGCAGACGGCGGTACAACCACCGGGAGTGGTTCAGGCGGCGGTAAACTCGGCGAGTGCAAGCCGGGCTTCGCGCCCAACACGACGGGCGAGCCATGTAACTGGGTCGTCGAGGGCCTGTGTTACGTGGACCGCCCCGACGCCTGCGCATGTGCCTGCCCAACCGACGTCACGTCGACGTGCAGCAGTGGCTTCGGGGGTTTCGACGCACGTGAGCCCGTGCGCTGCTTCCCCGACTGAACGCCCGGGCGCGCAGACGCGAAGATTTGGTGATCGAGAGCCGCTCCTGCGGCCATGGCGCTAGCATGAACAAGCTGCGACTCGGGTTGGCTGCCGTCCTGCTGTCGTCGCTGCCAGCATGCGGCGGGGTGGCTGAGGACGCGGACGAGGGCGGCTCGTCAGACTCTCAGGGCACGGCTGGCGCGACCGGATCCAGCGGTTGGGACAAGGAGGAACTAGGCGTCTGTGAAGCCGGTTTCGCGCCGGATAGCAGTCACCTGCCGTGCAACTGGATTTTCAACGACCTCTGTTACGTCGATCGCGATGATGCGTGCGCCTGCGCCTGTCCGCAGTCCGGGGATTCGGTCTGCATCAGCGGCTGGGGTGGCTACGATGCGCGTGAACCGATCAGCTGTTTTGAGGAGTAACAGCGCGTCGGGTCGCTCGGGCGGCACCGGCCTCGCGTTTGCGCAGGGGGCGCGCTAAGACGTCGCCATCATGTTGATGGATGAAATCAAGCGCCGCGTTATGGACGCGATGAAGGCAAAGCGAACGCTCGAGAAAGAGATCCTAAAGGTCGCGCTCGGCGAAATGCAGACCGCCGAGGCTCGTGGTGATACTGTCGACGACGCCGCCGCGGAGAAGATCATCCGCAAGCTCGTGAAGTCGAACGACGAGACGCTTCAGAACACCTCCGATCCGGATGCGAAAAAGACGCTGGAACAGGAGTCCGAGATCTTGCGTACGCTGCTGCCCAAGTCGTTGACGGCGGATGAGATCGTCGCCGCGCTGGAGCCGGTTTCCGACGCGATCAAAGCGGCTAGCGGAGACGGGCAGGCGACCGGGGTAGCGATGAAGCACCTCAAGTCGACCGGCGCCGTCGTCGACGGTAAGACGGTGGCGCAGGCGGTTAAGAAGCTGCGCGCTTAGCGCGACGCCGAGACCCAACCGGTACGAGCGTGGTCGCTCAACTCGTGCGTGCTTCGCGTTGCACCGAAGCGAAGCTCTGCCCGAAGCGCGCCAGGTACTTGCGGAGCCGATCGGCGTCGTTGCGGCTCGTTCGCGCCCGGCGTGACACGGCGAACAACTGTCGTCCTGCTTCCGAGAGCGTTGCCGACTGACGGCAGACGTCGATCACGTCGGCGAGCTGAGCTCGGTCGAAGCGGTCAAGCGCAGTCGATGCCTCACCGAGCACCTCCTGAAGCAGCGCGTCGGCGTCGGCCGTCGCGTCGGCGCGCTGCCAGGCTGCGGCGAGGCGCGTTTCTTCCTCGCGTACGGTAGCGACGTCGATGCGACCGGCCGGCGCAAGCGTAGCCATGCGCAGCACGGCGGCGCTGAAGTCGCGAAAGTTAGCGCTCCACAGCGCCGATGGCGAGCGGGCGAAGTCGAGGAACCGGCTACGCGCCTCGCGGTTGATGGTGATTTTCTCGCCCAGGCGGTCTGAGGCGCGGGTCAGCTCGAAGTCAAGGTTGGGAGCGATGTCTTCGGGCCGCTCGCGCAGTCGAGGCAACTCGAACGTCCAAATATTGATCCGCGCCAGAAGGTCTTCGCGAAACGCACCGGTTCGGACGGCGTCACGTAGCTGCCGATTGGTTCCGGCGATGAGCTGAAAATCGCTGGTGACTTCGCTGTCGGTACCCACCGGCAAGAACCGCTTGTCTTCCATCGCTCGAAGCAACATGGCTTGTTCGTCAGGTCCGAGTTCACCTATTTCGTCAAGGAAAAGCACGCCGGTGTGAGCCGAGCGGATGAGACCCTTGCGATCGCGAGCGGCGCCGGTGAACGCTCCCTTGACGTGGCCGAACAGAGCGCTCATGGCGCCGTCGCCCCGCAGCGTGGCGCAGTTGACTTCGACTAGGGGGCCGTCGACCAACCCGCGCGCTCGCTTCAGTTCGAACACTCGCCGCGCTAGATGGGACTTGCCGGCGCCGGTTGGTCCCGTGAACAGGAGCGGCTCCCGAGTGCGGGTTGCGACGCGTTCGACGGCGCCGATCAGAGCATTGAAGTCGCGATTTTTAGTGTCGATGCCGCTCTTGAGGAACGCGACTGAGTCGTCATGTTCGCGACGAAAGCGCCGGGCGAGCTCGTCGTAGCGAGCCAGGTCGAGGTCGATCAGGCGGTATTCGCCTGGGCGATCGAGCGAGCGCCGGGGCGGCGGGTTGGACTGCACGAGGGTCGCGGGAAAATGGCGCGATTCGGTGAGTAGAAACCAGCAGATCTGCATCACGTGCGTGCCGGTGGTGATGTGGACGAGGTAGCGCTCTTTGGACGGGCGAAACGTTTGCCGGGCGGCAAAGTCGTGAAGCGCGGCGAACACCTCTTCGAAGTCCCACGCATCCTGTGTGGGGAGCGGGTGCAGGCGAACCTCGGTCTCCGGTGACACTTGACGGATGTCCTCCGCGACCAATTCGGCGCCACGCGCCGCCGGCGGTGAGTGCAGCAGCTCTAGTCGGTCGATCACCAGGTCGTCGTGTCGACAGAGCGCAACGGTCGGACGCCAGCGGTCCCAGCGCTTCTTGGTAACGCCGGCATCGAGCGTCGTCCCATAGAAGCCAAAAACGACGGTCTTCTTCACGTCTGCCCGGGGCCTGCCGCTTGGTCGGCGTTGGGATGCCCGATTAGATAAGTGGTGAAGCCGGGCATCCCTTCGATTCGGTCGGTACCTGCGTCCCAGATGTAGTTGTCGGTCAAGCCGTCGGTGAGTTCGCGTAGCTCGTGCGGATCGTAAACCCGCAGACACGATGCCACGCCGTCCCAAAGGATCAGTGCGGGCAGTACGGGGACGATGCATAGGAGGATCCGCAGCAGGCTGAACGGCTTCACGAACGGCGATGTGACGAGGCTGATCAGCGGCACGGGAAGCATCCCGGCGAGGTGAGCCGCGCTTCGCCCGTTGACCTCCAGTACGGCGATGCCCTCGCCGCGTGCTACGACATCGGCCAGTGTTGCTCGAGCTTGTGCAGGGCGCAGGTGGTGAAACGCGTTGACGATGACGCGGAACCCGCCACAAGTCGGCGGCACTTGAGTTGCATCGACGGATTCGGCGACGTACGCGGCGGCACCGGTCTGCGAGACGATGATTTCGCGCATGGCGGCTTCTGGGGGCACCAGGTCGGTGTGGGTCCATTCGACGCTGACGTCGCGTTCCTCGAGTAGCGGGATCAGTCGACGTGGCGGACCCGCATGGCCAGCCGAGAGCTCGAGCACGCGGGTTTGCCGTGTCGCTTTCAACGCGGCGGCGAGACGCTCGGCGAAGCGTCGATACGGCGCGTCGCTGAGCGCGCCAACAAACGCAAGGAACTGAGACATGTAGCGTCCCAAGACGCCGGGGAACGCCGGAAGGTCGGCCCATTCGAGGGCGTGCACTCGTCGCATGCCGTGACGATACAGTGATATAGAACACGATAAAATCGGCTAATCTCGGCTACTGATAGTTTAGTGAATTCAGATACTTAGGTGCTGGCACGCGACTCGCAACAGGGGACGGGAAACCCAAGGAGATCGAGATGACGCGAAACTACGAAGTGTTTGAGACGACGGGTCGCCCGGTGAAGGCGTGGGTGCGCGGTGTGCAAGTTGAGGACGCCGCCAAGCGACAGCTGCGAAACATCGCGGGGCTTCCGTTCATTCACAAGTGGGTCGCCGCGATGCCAGACGTTCACGTCGGCAAGGGCGCGACCGTCGGCAGCGTCATCGCGACGAGTCGCGCGATCGTCCCGGCGGCGGTCGGTGTCGACATTGGTTGCGGCATGATCGCGGTGCAGACGTCGATGCATGCGAATGATCTGCCCGATGACCTCAAGGCGATCCGGTTGGCGATCGAGGCCGCGGTACCTCACGGCCGCACGTCGGGCGGTGGGCGCGGAGACCGCGGTGCTTGGGGCGATGTCCCGGCGTCGGTCGGCGCTGCGTGGGCGGAACTGAAGCCGGCGTTTGACCGCATCGTGGACAAGCATCCCAGCGTTGCTAAGGCGAACACCACCGCGCACCTGGGTACGCTCGGTACCGGTAATCATTTCATCGAGATGTGCCTGGACGAGGCGGAGCGTGTGTGGGTCGTGCTGCACAGCGGCTCGCGCGGGATCGGTAACCGGATCGGTTCCCATTTCATCAATCTGGCCAAGCAGGAGATGCGCCGCTGGTTCATCCAGCTGCCGGACATGGACTTGGCGTACCTCGCAGAGGGCACCGAGCATTTTGACGACTACGTCGAAGCGCTGGACTGGGCGCAGCGGTTTGCGGCGACCAATCGTCAGGTCATGCTCGATGCGGTGCTGAACGCACTCGCGATGCGCCGTGACCTGCCTGCGTTCGAAACCGTCGACAGCGCTGTGAACTGTCACCACAACTACGTGGCGCGTGAGCACCACTACGGCGCGAACGTGCTAGTGACGCGCAAGGGTGCGGTGCGCGCTCGAGAGGGCGATCTCGGCATCATTCCAGGCAGCATGGGTGCTCGGTCGTACATCGTGCGTGGCAAGGGTCACCCGGAGAGCTTCTGCAGCTGCAGTCACGGAGCGGGTCGCGCGATGACGCGCACCGCGGCCAAGAAGCGCTTCACGGTCGAAGATCACGCCCGCGCGACGCACGGCATCGAGTGTCGAAAGGACGCCGATGTAATCGATGAGACGCCGATGGCGTACAAGGACATCGACGCCGTGATGGCGGCACAGTCGGATCTGGTCGATGTTGTCCATACGCTGCGCCAGGTACTGTGCGTGAAGGGGTGACGTGACACAGTCAGTCAAAATCGACGGATCGTTCGGCGAGGGCGGGGGACAGATCCTCCGCACCTCGCTGACCTTGAGCGCGCTCACGGGGCGACCGCTGCAGCTCGACCAGATCCGCGCCGGTCGCGGCAAGCCGGGCCTGTTGCGACAGCACCTGACGTGCGTGCGCGCGATGGCTGAAATCTGCGCCGCGGACGTCAGCGGGGACGCATTGGGCAGCCGCAAGCTGACGTTTCGACCACGCGCGGCGCGCGCCGGTGAGTATCGGTTTCAGGTGGGGTCTGCCGGCAGCGCCGTGCTGGTGTGTCAGACGGTCTTGCCGGTGCTCGCGTCCGCCGCCGGCGCAAGTCGCGTGGTGGTCGAAGGCGGGACGCACAACCCTGCAGCGCCACCGTTCGATTTCCTGACGGCGGTGTACTTACCGGCGGCCCGCGCGATCGGCCTCGATGTCTGCGCCGAGCTACACAGCTATGGGTTTTATCCGGCGGGCGGAGGGAGCTTTGAAGTCCGGCTGGGCGCCGAGCGCGACTTGCGGAAGTACGAGCGCTGCGCTTCCCGAAGGGTTGTCGGTGTTCGCGCGCGCATTGTCAGCGCTCAGCTGCCACCGGCCGTGGCGGAACGCGAGCGACGTGTGCTGTGCGATCGGTTGGAGCTCGACCCCGCGGCTGTAGCGGTCGACCGCGTCGCATCGCGAGGACCAGGAAATGCCGTGTGCGTAGCGGTCGAAGGCATCGATAGCGATGAGCGTGATGTTACGGAACTTTTCACGGCGTTCGGGAGCCGGGGCGTGCGCGCCGAGCGCGTCGCGTCGGAGGCCGCGACTCAAGCGCTGACGTACACCGCAACCGACGCTCCGGTCGGCGAGCACCTCGCGGATCAGTTGATCACCTTGCTCGCCCTCGCTGGGGGGCGCTTTCGTACCGCAAGGCTCTCCACGCACGCTCAGACCAATCTGACGACGGTGAATCGGTTCCTGGGCGACGGCGTTGCCGTGGCCGAAGCGGCGCCGAGTGGTACGCTGGTCAACGTGCGACCCGAGTGAGAGGGCGGGGTAGCTCTGCTACACCGCCCCCGCTGCGCCTACATGTCCTACTTCTTTCTCTTGGGTTGAGCCGTCTTGGCTGTGGTCGGGCACTCGGTGGGTGGTGGACTAGGTTAGCGTTGTTGCGAGACGCGGTGATTGGATGGGCGTGGTTCGGCTGAGGCCAGTAACAGAGGAGTCGGTGGCTGGCGCCGACGTAACGTCGCTGGCGGCGCGTCTCGACGACGCCGCGTTGGTGCATGCGCTGCGCCGTGGTGATCAGTCCGCCGCCGGGGAGCTGTTCGATCGTTTTGCGCCGCGCGTGCGGCGCGTCATCCTTCGCGTGCTCGGCGCCGACCAGGATCTGCCGGACCTCGTGCAGGACGTATTTGTGCACGCGCTGCGTGACATCGACAAGCTGGCCGAGCCGGCGGCGGTATCCGGCTGGCTCGTCGGAATCGCCGTGAACGTGGCGCGCCGCACCATCCGGCGCCGAACGCGCTGGAGATGGCTGCGCCCGACGGCGCCCGAAGAGCTAAGCGAAGTGGCAGCGCCGGGCATCGACAACGCTGCGTCTGAGCAGCTGCGCGCGGTGTATTCGATCTTGGATCAACTGCCGGTGGACGAGCGGGTGCCGTTTGCGCTCCGCTTCATCGAAGGCATGGAGCTCAAAGAGGTGGCGCGGGCGTGCGACGTGTCGCTGGCGACGATCAAGCGACGTTTGAAGAAGGCAGAAACGAGCTTTCGGGCGCGCGCTAAACGGCATCCAGCGTTGCTAGAGCGCTTGGGAGGGGATCGCTGATGCCGGATTCCGATCTGAAACGGTTGGGTCGAGAGGTCGGTGACGAGCTGGACGCCCTGTCGGACGAGGCGGCCGACCTCGAGCTCGCACGCGAGCGTGTGATTGAGGCCACGAAACGCGACCCCGCCCGGCGCGCCAACCTGTGGCTGCTCGCCGCTGCGGCTCTCGGCATCGTGGTCGCCGTGGTCCTGCTGTACCCCGCGCGTTCACCGCTGCTTTTTGAAGTGGCGGGGGGGCGATCGGTCCGCTTCAGCGACGGCTCCACCGTGTTGTTCAAGCGTGGTGCTGCCGGGCGTGTGAACTCGGTGACGCCCCAGGGCGCCACAGTCCGGCTCGACGAGGGGCAGGCGGCGGTGAGCGTCGCCAAGCTCAGCGAAGCGGACTGGCGGTTCTTGGCCGGTCCGTTTCAGGTGGTTGTGACCGGTACGCGATTCGACTTGGAGTGGCGCGCGCCGGAGCAGCGGCTGCTGCTGCAGATGCACGATGGCAGCGTGCGGGTGACGGGACCGACGCTGGAGGAGGGACGTACGGTGGTGGCGGGCCAGGAGCTGGATATT
>JAUIKB010000241.1 GCA_030430975.1 Polyangia bacterium | reverse complement strand
AACGCCGGGGCCGGCGGGACGTCCACTACGGATCCTGGCGACGACAGCGGGTGCGGCTGCCGGACCGTGTCGACCCCCGCTTCCGGGCACGGCTGGTGGGCGCTATCGCTTGCGTTCGTGTTCGGACTGCGTCGCCGTCGCTAACGCGTTCGGGACCGAATCTAGTCCCTGGCAGCAGTCAGTTCGCCGGAAGCCCATCGGGCGGTGATGCTCTTGAAGCGCTTGGTGACGCCCTTGATCTCGCTGCGGGTTAGACCGATCTGCAAACGCGGTCCAATCCAACGTAGCGCACCGTCCGCGCGACCGACTTCCGCTCCGGGCGATCTGCGGGCGAGCTTGCCATTGTCCAGCGCATATTCATCGATCACCCGCAGCTTGGCGGAAATGTCCGAGTTGGATAGCTCTGAGATCTTTCGGAGCGTGTCGGCAGGATACGATGGAACGCGCAAATTCGACCAATCCTCGCGAAACACCAGCATCGGATTAGGAATCGACTTGAACGCGATCGTATTATCCACAGAATATAGTGAGAACGACTGCTTACCTTTCACGAGCAAGAACTGCTGAGCATGAGCGTCTCCGTGATTGATAAGAAAGGTTGTCAAGTTGAGGTGACCAAGCGAGCGTCGATACGCCGCGTTCCTGGTATACAGCGCCGCATCATACAGCCCCGAACCCGAGGGTAAGGTGCCGGCTTCCTGACTGTCGGTGACGTCACTGCCGCTCGTTAGCCAAAAAGACAAGTAGCCCAGTGTGCAGGGTATTTCGCGACCGCCGGCCCGATGTTCTGCCGAGTGCACGGGCTTGAGCTGCCGTTGAGTAAAGCAGTAGCTGCTCGACGGCGGAATCACGTAGTCAAGCGGGTCGAGGAATAGCTGCTGCACGGCGTACGCGGCTAGCTCCTTGCGAGGATCGTTGACGATGCCGGCGCTCGACTGTGGTCTCCACTTAGCGCGAAACACAACGGCTTTGGAGGGGACCTCAAGGGTCAGCACCTGCGCGCCCTGTGTTCCACCGGGAGTGGGCGCCCGGTCTACGACCTTTAGGCCAGGGTCGCGCAGCCACGCCTCGATTTCGCCGGGGCTCCGGCATGCAGTCGCCGCCCCCCGTCGGCACAGCGCCGCAGGTTCGGTGAGCGCTTGCGAGGGTGGCGGCAGAGAAGGTGCGGACGCGCAGCCGCCGGTAAGCACAGCGACCGATGCAAGCCCCCAACGGGACATAGTGAGGCTTCTAGAGCCGGGCATGACAGATCTCGCTTGGTTACCTATCGGTCTGGGGCGTCTGACGGTCTGCGTCTCGGTTATCGAGTGACATGCCGGGCCGTACCTTGATCGTCACGACGCTTCCTGGGTCCCACGTCACGGAGACGCGCGCTCCGGCTTCCATCACCTTCCGCGCAACGCCGTTGGCATTGGTCGGCAGCCCGTCCTGCTTCTCGTCTGAAGTCGCCGCCGCGATCGCGGGATGTGGCGATGCGGTTGCGACTCGCACAGAGCCGGATGCGCAGCCGGCGGACGCCAGTACGATCGCTCCGATGGACGAAATTCCATTTGCCACTAGGCAACTTGGAGTGAAGAGAGAGCGAAGAGCCATCGGGCGCGACGCTAGACGATCGGGTTGCGATTGCGGCCGGTGACGACCGAGACAACCGCGAGGATCAAGAAGCCAACGAAACAGAACTTCGCGACGGTGGCGGCAATACCCGCGACGCCGAAAAATCCGAACAGCCCAGCTATGAGCGCAATGACGAAAAACGTAATGGTCCAGTTCAACATAGCGATGGGTAGTGCACGGGGCGTGCCAAACACAGTTAGCTCGTTGGCGCGGCAAAGCGTGCCCACGCACAGCGGGTCCAGAGGCGAGATGCGACGCATCGCCCATCCCACGGGGCAAAACGCCACGAACTTCGGACGCTGAGAATGCCCCCTTGGGCCACCGAAGCGGCCGCTGCCCAGCGCTACTTGATCAATGAGACGACCCAGGCGCCCCCAACCCAAGCGCCGAGTGCTGAACCGACCGTTGCTGCCACCGCCACTAGCAGCACTCGAGTGAACTGATTCCTGTACAGCCCACGCCAACTCAACATGTCGTCGTTGATTCTTTCGCAGTCAGCCACCGTGGGCTTGCGGAGCCACGCCTCGACCAGTCCTGCCGCCATTCCCGCGCCGATCGTCGGATTGAGCGACGTTATCGGCGACGCGATGAACGCCGTGAGAATCGTCAGTGGCTTCGCACCGGCTAGCAAACTGAACAACGCCGCCATGACGGAGTTCGGCAGGACCCACGCGAAGAGCATCTCCATTAGCCCCTCGCCTTGGTGCTTGTAATAGCCGTAACCGAACGCGCTCAGCACGATCACCGGGATGACCCATTTGAGCACCTGGGTGACCTTCGACGGTCCCGGTAGTTCATTGAGGGCCTCGATGTCGGCGTCCTTACCTAGGTAGGTCTTCATCCCGGGGACATGCGCCGCGCCCACCACGCCGACGATTCGATCGCCCGGGGCGTTTTGAATGCTGTGCATCAGGTATTGATCGCGCTCATCGATCAGCGGCCCCTGCACCTGCGGCATGACCTTGGCGAACTCATGAACCATCTCGTTGATGTTGTCTTTGTCCTTCAGCTCTTCGATGTCTTCCTCGGAGATCTCGTTGGCGCCGAAGAACGCCGCTGACATCGTGCTGCGCATCTTAATCTTGTTGAAAAACCCAAGGTTGCCCCAAGTCCGCTTGAGCGTTGCCTGAATGTCTCGGTCCGCCAGAACTAGTTCAGCACCCACCGACTCGGCTGAGTTCACGGCAGCCAGGAGCTCCGCGCCCGGCTGAACTCCGAGCGCTTCTCCCATGCGTCGCTGGTACGCGGACAGCACGATGCTGGCGAGCAGGAACAGCACCTTCTTCTGCTTGATCACCGCGAAGATATCGAGCTTCTTCCAGCGGTCTTCGTCGGTCAGCGCTTCCAACCGCATCGCGTCGAGTTCGACGCAGACCGTGTCGGGCTTGATCTCGGCGATCACTCGCCGCACCTCTTCAACGCTCTTCTGAGAGATGTGCGCGGTCCCAACGATGAACAGCTCTTTGCCGTCGTGTTGGAGGTGGGTGACGTGTCCGACTTCGCTCATGCGGCGCGGAACATACCTGCAGAGCTACCGGAGCGAAACGACAAGCTTTCCGGGTATGTGACCCCTGCCGCGCTTCCGATGCATGAGTGTTCATGCCCGAACAGCGACCCGCTGTACTCGCGGACTACTTCGAGGACCTGATGCACCAACGTTACCCCGAGCTGCAAGGAGCACCCCTGTCAGAACGCCCTACCCACGAATACGACCACGAGACTCTAGCAGCGCCGCTACGCTGAAGAAGTGGGGCAGTCCGGCGATGCGTGAATTGACGAAGGACGTAACGCTCCACTTCAACATGGTTACCCTAGAACATGGTTACCCTAGCACCCGGTCGGCTAGACTGGCGACATGGCTCGTTACCGCTCCGTCATACTAGTCTCCCTGTGCTCTGTTCTCGTAGCCACCGCATGCGGCGACTCTGACGAGAACTCAAATAACTCCAGCAGCGCGGGGGCGAACGGCGGGCAAGGCGGCTCGGCAGCCTCGGCCAGTGGCGCCACCGCCGGCACGTCGAGCGCTGGTACATCGGGCGGCGGAACGTCAAGCGGTGGATCGTCGACCGGTGGATCGTCCACCGGTGGATCGTCAACCGGTGGATCGTCAACCGGTGGATCGTCATCTACTGGCGGCAGCTCAGGAGGACCCGGGGGCGGGACGGGAGGAGTCGCAGGAAGCTCTGGTGGCAGCGTCGGAGGCGGAACCGGTGGTGGCGGGACCGGTGGGACCGGTGGTGGTGGGACTGGCGGCGGAACCTACGTCGCGCCCGATCGTTCCAGCTGCGCTGGCACAGCAGGAGCGGCTTCGCGAAGCTGCAAGATCGACAAGAACGATCCCGAAAACACGTTGCGCGGTCCGAACGGCACTGACCGAATCGGCTATTGGGAATACCTCCCGGCAAATTACGGCACCATGTCGCATCCGGTCATCGTCTTTTTTCACGGGCTTGGCGAAAACGGCGACGGCACCGATCCTGCCAAAGACTCCGATCCGAACAACGACGACGACAACGTCAACCTAAACAAGGTCGACAATCTAGGCATCCCGCGGCTCATACGCATGAACGACTGGCCGCCATCCGGTGTGGCAACCGCACCACAGGCGCTGAGCAGCGCGATTGTGATCTCCCCGCAGCACGACAACAATTGCCCGCCGGGCGGCAAAGTAAAGGCGATCTTGGAATGGGTCGTGAATGCCTACCCCGTCGATCCCAAGCGTGTCTACGTGACGGGCGTGAGCTGCGGCGCCATTGGCGTATGGGGCTACCTGGCGCAGAACTGGGCTCTGAACGACCCCACACAACCCGTCTTTCCGGCTGCGATTGTGCCCATCGCGGGCAACGGACAAGGGGCTTGGAACCAGGCTGGCTGCGGCATGGGGCGCATTCCGCTTTGGGCGATCCACGGCGATCCGGACGGAACCGTAAACACCAACGGCTCCAAAGTGCCCATCAACAACCTGAACGACGTGACGGAATGCTCCGGCTCGGAAGCGCCTGTCGACGCACGTTTGACGCTATTCCCAGGACTCGGACACACCGGACAGGTTTGGAATGGCACGTACGACGGCGCTCGTGGAATCGACATCTACACGTGGATGTTCATGCACACGGCGCCTTGAGCGTGACATAAACCAACGTGGCAAACTTCTGGCAGGCTCCCAAATCCCGACCGATGACGGAACCGAAGGCTAACTCTACGACCTGAACGAAGATCCCCACGGGCGAGTCAATCTCTGGAGCGATCCGCACCGGCGCAACCTCAGAGACCAGCTGCGCGCCGAAGTGCGCGAGACGATCCCCGCCGGCAAACGCCGCCGCTCCCGGTCTCAGCCCCTACTTAGGCGGCGTTGCGCTCCGCCATCGGCGCCATGCCAAACCTTGGGTCAACGATGGCTCGACTGTAGATGGTTTGCGGTGCACGCTACCGGCTCCGTGACGGGGCATGGCGTGGAACTCGGTCGGTTTGAATCGGACAGCGGTACGATCGTCGTCGAGCGACCGGCGCCACGCGTCATCCTCACGACCATCACCGGTCACTGCACGCTCGAACATGCGTTAACCCACGTCAACGCGGCGACCACGCTATACGCCCAGGACCTCAGGCTACATCACTTCTTCGACGTAGAGCAGTTGCGTGGATACGACAGCGACGCACGCTCCCGACTCACATCGTTTGCAATCGCTCAGCGGCAACACGTTCTGACCGCACATTTCTTGATCCGCTCGCGGCTCGTCGCAATGGGCGTGGCGACGGCGGCAGTCGCTGCACGCGTCGCCGGCATGTCGTTCGAGAGCACGTCTGTTCGCGGCGAGTTCGAAGCCGCGCTCGATGTCGCTACGCGCGACTGATAGGCGCGCCAGCCTTCATCAACGTCCTGGAGCGGATTCGACGCGGCCGATCGCAGCTCGGAGCATTCGCTGACTGATGCGTTGGAAGCTGCTCGCCACCGTGACGGTCGGCTCGTCGCAGACCGCTGTCGCATCCGCCACGCGCCCAGCCCCCAAGCTGACGAACGCTCGCAGCACACGCAGGCCCGCTTCCCACCACGGCATGACCGCCGGAATGGTTCGCGCGGCATCGTCGAGCGCTCGTTGCGCCCCGGCCGCGTCGGCCATCGCCAGCACCGCCCCCCACCGCGCCAGGGCGATCGCTTCGGATCGGCGGTCTTGGGCTTCGCGGGCTAGCTCGACGGACTGATAGATGCGACGACGGGCATCGTCCATGGCACCGTTTTCGAAATCGAGCACTCCTAGGCCGCCCTGGGCAAATCCCTCAAATCGTCGATTGGCCACCGAGCGATGAATCTCGAGCGAGCGTCGCCAGGTGGCCGCCGACTCCTCGAGCGCCCCGCGCTGGTGATGAACCACCGCCAGATTGCTCAGCACCATAGCCTCGCGTCGCCGATCGCCGAGCGGCCGAAGCAGGCTCAGCGCCAGTTCGTGGTGCGTGACGGCCTCTGCATCCCGCGCGAGCTCAAGATACACGTTTCCGAGGTTCCCCAGGACGACGGCTTCGGCACGCCGGTCACCAAGTCGACGATAGTGATCCAGGGCGGCCGCAAACCGCTCGCGTGCCAAGCCCAATTCACCCCGCTCGGTGTTTAACGACGCCATGTGGCGCAGAATCCGGGCCTCCCACAGCGGCTCGGTCTCATCCGCCGCGAGGGTCAGCGCCTGATTGTAAAGTTCGTTAGCACGCGGCGCCGCACCACGGCGGCGTTCGATGTTCGCCAGCGTCGTGGTGGCCGCGAGCCGCCCCGACGTACTATCACCTGCCACGAGCAGCGCGCGCGTAGCCATCTCGACCGCAGCGTCCACCTCACCGGCCGCCGCGCGCGCCTCGGCCTCAGCGACTCGCAGTCGTAGCTCGGCGTCGGTATCCCCCGCGTCGCCCGCGCGCTGCAAGCCGACGGCCAGTAAACGTCGATGTAGAGCATGGGGTGCGGTGGCCAACACCAACGGCTCGACGCACACCGCCGCTCGGGCCGCGCGCGACGGATCGCGCTCCGCGAACCGGTGCGTGATCGCCTCGAGTTCTGGTGCATCATGCGCCAACAGATCGAGATCGGCTTCAAAGCGGTAGTGCCGCCGAATGAAGTAGTCAGCATGTGCTTCTTCTGTCTCAGGCGAAGACAATCTCATTCGCGCGAACGTTCGAATGGTACGTAGCATCGCGAGCCTACCATCAGCGTTCACGGACAAAACCGACTTGTCGCAGAGCGATTGCAGCGCGCCCACCGCATCGTCAACGTCCAGGACCGCTTCTGCTGTCGCCAAGTCGAAGTCGCCTACGAACACGGAGCATTGCGTGAAAGCTTGTCTTTCGATCTTCGTCAGCAGTTCCCACGACCGCTCAAGCGCAGCGCGCAGCGTTGGCCGACTCGAGTCCCGACTCGCGTGCCCGAGCATTTCCAGAGCGTCGCTGTCGGGTTCGTTCAACCGCCCGATGAGTGAGCGAACGGAAAGCAGGTTCAGACGTCCCGCCGCCAGCTCAATCGCGAGCGGTAGCCGGTCGAGCTGCTCGACGAGCGTCCGGATATGGGCTTCATCGAACTGAGCGGCCTGTGCCGCGCCCTTCGCCCGATCCACGAACAGCGCCATTGCCGGCTCGACCGGCAACGGCCGGAGCAGCAGGCTTCGTTCGACATCGATTCTTAAGCGTTCCCTCGATGTGACCAGGAAGCGAGTCCTCTCGCTTGCCGCTACAAGACGGGCCAGCAAGTGGGCAGCGTTGTCCGCAAGATGCTCGTAATTGTCGAGCACCACGAGTGCCTCTCCCAGGCGGTCCAGGGCTCGACCTAGCTGACTGGCCTCGTCGTCGCCAGACAGTCGGACGCCGATGCACGCAGCGATGACGGCGGTGACGTCTTCTGCGACGCGCGAGGTCGATAGATCGATGAACCACGCTCCCCCTGAGAGCTGACCGCGCGCAGCAAGCAAGCTGCCGTGCCGCCGCGCCAGTCGGGTCTTGCCGACGCCAGCCGGTCCAACGATCGACTGGAGTCGCGCTTCGTCTTCCCACCCGCGCTCGAGAGCAGCCAGTTCGTCCTCGCGGCCGACGAATCGTGTGACGCCATCCTCGCAGTTCCCATGGCGCTTCGGGGCCG
>JAUIKB010000240.1 GCA_030430975.1 Polyangia bacterium | reverse complement strand
TGGCGTAGAGGTGAAACTAAACGGCCAAGAAATCACTGTAAAAGGTGCTAAGGGCGAACTATCACGCGTTCTTAACAGCGCTGTGGTTATCGCTCAGGAAGAAAACAACCTAACCTTCGGTCCTAAAGAAGGTGCTGCTAACGCATGGGCACAAGTAAAAGATGAGGCCAAAGACACTCCGGCCAAAACCGACGCTAAGGATGGAGACGCCAAGGCGGGAGACGCCAAGGCGGGAGACGCCAAAGCAGGTGATGCTGCTGGCGACGCGAAGGCTGGCGACGCGAAGGCTGGCGACGGCGCTGCGCCAGCAGACGGTGCAGACACGAAGACACCTGAAACGCCACCGGCGGACGGTGACGGCACCGACACGCCCGCAGTGGATCCCGATGCACCGATGGACGGCGCGACCTATGTCGTGCGCCTACGCGACCTCGAGGCGCGCATCGACGAACTGAAGGAGCAGATTCGGCGCAGTCACACGCGTCTGAGCTTGCTCAGTGACACCATCCTTTCGGGAGCGACGGGGGGCGCGCGCGCCGAGGTCAAGTTCGTCAACGACATGAGCAACGCGTTCCGTCTCAACCGCGCGCTGTTCGTATTGGACGGAGCGGTGCAATACAACCGCAAGGATGATGCCGGCGGGCTCGCAGCTCAGAAGGAAATCCCTATCTTTACGGGCTCGATCGCTCCTGGCGACCACACGCTCCAGGTACTGGTTGGCCTCCGTGGCCACGGCTATGGGGTGTTCTCCTACCTCAAGGGATACAAGTTCGAGGTGAAGTCGAGTCACTCGTTTACCGTCACCGAGGGCAAGACGATCGAAGTCGAGGCCATCGCGTGGGAGAAGGGTGGCGTCACGACCCCGCTTGAGCAGCGCCCTGCGATTCGCTACATCGAACGCATCCGCGAAACCGGCACGGCGTCCAAGGCGGCGAGCCCGAGTCAGCCCAAGAAGGACGATTCGAAGAGCGGCGTTTCCGGTAGCTGGTCGGTCGGCACAGGGAGTAAGTGATGCGATTCCGACGTCGCGCCCCCATGTGGGCTGCGGTGTCTGCGTTGCTGCTTTCAACAGCATCGGCGCAGGCGCTCGGCTCCGGTACCGCCAAGAGTCAGGCGCAGAACTCCATATCGTTCGTTGAGCGGAGTCTCGGAACTGTTCAAACGTCGATGTCGAAAGCTTCTGCCAAGAAGCTCACGCCCGAGAAGCGCATTGCGAACGGGGAGATCTTTCTACGCAATAAGGACTACGATCGGGCGATCGGCCTCTTCGAGCAGGTCGTCGAGCTGCACTCCCAGGGGAAGGCCAGCGTCGGCGCGGACGCCAACGCGCGCTACTGGCTGGGCGAAGCCTATTTTCAGGACAAACAGTACCTAAGCGCGAAGCGACATTTTCGGTATCTTGCCGAAAAAGGCGCGTCACCCGCATACGCTCAATACGCCGGTCGAGCCCTGAGCCGGATGATCGACGTGGCGCTGCGTACCGACAAGTTCGACAAGCTCGACGAAATCTTTGCGTTGATCAACAAACTGCCCGCATCGGACCAGTCAGGGTCGCTCCAGTACGCCCGCGGTAAAGCCTTCTTCGCCAAGAAAGAGCTGGCCGCCTCACGCTCAGCGCTGGCCCAAGTCAGCGCTAGCTCGGATTGGGCGCATCAGGCCCAGTATCTGCTGGGCGCGGTGATGGTCAAGGAGGCAGCACCACCGCCACCGCCTCCGACGCCTGTTCCGGGCGACGGTGCCGCTATCGACCCGAAGACGCAGACCGCCGCGCCGCCAGTGTCGAACACCAAGCGCTATGCGCAGGCCATCAACCAGTTCAAGAAGGTTACGCAGCTGTCGCCTGACACGTTTCGCCATCGACACGTAATCGACCTCGCCTGGATGGCGATCGGGCGGCTATTTTACGAGTCGGATAACTATCTGGATGCGGCTGACGCTTACAGTCACGTCGACCGACGCTCGCCGGAGTTCACCACGATGCTCTACGAGCTGTCGTGGGTCTATGTCCGCCTCGGCGACTATCGGCGTGCCCAGCGGGCGCTTGAAGTTCTCAACATTTCCAAGCCGAAAGGGCTGAACACAGCCGACAGCACGCTGCTGCAAGCGGACCTGCTCTTGCGTTCGGGTCAATACAAGAAAGCGCTCGGTCTCTACAACAAGGTGCGGGACGAGTACGATCCGATTCGCGATCAGGTCGCGGATTTCCTACGCAACAATCAGGACCCGGCCGTTTACTACGACGCTTTGACGGGCGACGAGATGGAAGTCACGGCCGACGGCAAGCTACCCAAAAAGGCCGTCGCTTGGGCACGTGAAGCAGCAGAAGGCGATCGTGTCTTTTCGCTCATCGATGACGTCAGGCGTTCGCGCGATCTAATCAAGCGCAGCAATCGGATGGTGCGTTTGCTCAACGGCGTGCTGGCGACGTCGACGCGCGCCCGCGCATTTCCCGAGCTCAAGGCGGGTCTCGAGGCAACGCTAGGGTTGCTCAATCGTCTGGCACACGCGCGCCGCGACTTAGCTTTAGGGCTGGACGATGAGTACAGCGGTACCCCCGGCGGTGAGCTCGGGCAGGTCGTCAAGGCACGTCGCAAGCTAATGAAACGGCTGGGGCACCTGCCGGTGACGCCCGGCGACTTCTCGCGGCGCGAGGCGGCGGGGGAGAAACAGTGGAACAAGGTTTCGCAGAAGCTGCAGCGGCTCACGCTGTCGGCGGACGCGTTGCAGGCGATGGTCAACGGCTTGCGCCGTATTCTCAAGGATTCGCAGAAATACGGAGTGAACGCCGACGCGGCGAGCCGCCAGCGCTTCCAAGCGGAAGTGGCTGCCAACGAGCGCGATCTGGCAAACTATCGCAAGCAGATCAAAGCCTACCGACAGGCGCTTGAAATGGGCCGCTCGCAGATCGGGTTCGGCGATCAGCGGTTCGTTGTGGATGACCGGGTGCGCGCCGAGTTCCGCAAGCTGTTCGCCCGCGAGGTGCAACTGGCTGCGGCGGGATCAGGCGGCAGCTCTGCTCAAAGCTACGCGCGAAGCATTCAGTCGATCGTCAACCGGGCGGACACAGTCGAGGCCAAGCTGGAAGCCACGCGAGCCAAGCTGGAAAAACAGGTCGAATCGAAGGCGTCTGAGCTCAAGAAGAAGATCGACCGCGAGGCGGTCGCGCTGAAGAAGTACACGGAGCAGCTCGGTGGACTGGACGACGAAGCGCGGGTCCTCGTGGGTGAGGTAGCCAAGAAGAACTTCGCCAAGGTTCGTGACCGCTTGAAGAGCGTCGTGCTCCGGGCCGACGTCGGTGTTGTTCAGCAGGCCTGGGAAGTCCGCGAAGAAGCCAAACGACGCGTCATCAGCTTGCAGCGCGAGCGAGCGCGAGAGGAGCAGAATCTGAACGATGAGCTCCGCGAAGTCCTTGATGATGCCGGGGAAGATCAATGAGACGAGCCAAGCTAAGGTCGTTCACGCAAGCGCTGCTGATCGGCGGCGCCAGCATCATCGCGCCCACCGTGGTGCACTCCCAACCGGCGCCGGCACCCGCGGGAACCGACGCGCCAGCTCCGGCTGCGGAGACGCCGGACCCGACTGCCGTGCAGATGGAACTCATGGCGTGCGGCGAGTCGGGAGGGGGCTCGTCTGGGCCGGGGAAGATCAAGCAGGGCGCCAAGCCGCCACCCGCACCGACCAAGCGTCAGCTCAAGGCCTTCGCAGCGATGCAAGGCGAGGCCAAGATCTACGAGAAGCGCGCGAAGGACTACAAGAAGACCCTCACGCTGATCGTGCGGCATCATTACGAGGAGCGCCGCAGGCGCATCCTCAGCTCGCTGGACCGCGAGATCAAAGTCGAGTCGAAGAACCTAGACGAGGCTCGCAACGCGGCCATCGCGCGGCTTGAGGAATTCATCTCCAAGTACAGCGGCGACAACGCCCACCCGGTGTCGACTCCGGACGCGATGTTTCGGCTCGCGGCTCTGTATGAAGAGAAAGGACGAGCGGACTTCGACGCCGACCTGACCAAGGCGCTGATTCCAGCGATCAACCTGTATCGCCGAATCATTGCCGAGTACCCGAACTACGAAGAGATCGCTGCGGTCTACTATTATCTTGGACACGCCTACACCGATTCGAGTCGACTGGACGAGGCTCAGCAGGCGTGGCGAGCGCTGGTTTGTTCCAACAACTTCAAGGTGAAGCCCGATCCGGACGATGCGTCCAAAATCGCGCTCGAGCCGATGGACCAGGACCACGACGACAAGTTCTGGAACGATTGGTACAACAAGAATCCAATTCCGCTCGATCAGGTCAAAGGACGCAAGCGTCGGACAGCTGACCAGCTCGCGCGGGCCGACAAGGATGAGGAGCTGGCGTTTCGGGATCCCTACCCGGACAGCTGTAAGCCGCTGCCTCAGGACACGCCGCCCGGCGAAGACCCGCGCTACATCGCTGAGGTTTGGTGGCAGATCGGTAACTTCCACTTCGATCAGCTCGACACCAAGGGTGGACCGTACAACCTGAACCGCGCGGTGAGTGCCTACGAGCACTCGATGAAGATCACCAAGCCACCGCTTTACGGTGTGGCAATGTACAAGCGCGCTTGGACGTACTTTAAGCAGCAGCGCTACAAGACGGCCGTCGAGTGGTTCGTCAAGTTGCTGCACTATGCCGACGACCAGGAAAAGCGCACGGGCGACCCCGGCGCTGACTTCCGCGCGGAGGCCTACACCTACATCGCTGGCTCGCTGACGTACGTCGACTTTGACGGACCGCAGCCGATCCATCCGAACATTCCACGCAACGACGTGCTGGACACGGAAACGGATCCGGTCATCGCCGAGCAAAAGATGCGGATCGCCATCGAGCGCGTTCAAGACGCATCGCTGATCCCGCAAGACAAGCCGTGGACGGTCGAGATCTACAAGGCGCTCGCCCAAGAGTTCATCGAGATCACGCAGAACCGCAACGCCATCGAGGTGTTGGAGCTCACGCTTCAGAAGTTCCCGATGGATCGCGACGCGCCCGTGATGCAGAACAAGATCAGCGAACTCTACGACCAGGTTGCGCGCTTGGCTCCAGAGGGGTCGGCTGCCAACGAGGAGTACTCCGCGAAGGCTTTGGCGGCCCGCACGAAGCTGGCTCAGTACGTCGGCACGACACCGTGGACGAACGCAAATCGCAACGATCCGGAAGCGCTCCAGCAGGCGGAGCTGCTCGTCCGCGGCGGTCTCAAACGCGCCGCAGCGGATCACACCAACAACGGCAAGGCGCTGTTCGAACGAGGCAAGGCCGAAGGCAACCTAGGCCTGATCGAAAAGGCGATCGCCGAGTATCGGCTGGCCGAAACAGGTTGGTACGCCTACCTTGAGCAGGACTGCAACTCCCAGGACGCCTACGAGAGCAAGTTCTGGCTAGCGGACGCTCGATACTGGATTGTCGTTCTTCAGGCGGCGGGCGCTAATCGTCGCCCGAAGCAGATCGAGATCGATCGCGCGCGGGCAGCGGCGACCGCCGTTCGTGACTCAAACGAGGACGATGAGTACCTGCAGCCAGCGGCCTATTACCTAGTGGATTTGGTCGGGCGCCTGCTGGAGTTTGAGTACAAGCAGTACGAGTCGTCCGGCGGTTCCGAGGGCATTCAGAAACGCGAGGAAGTTGAATTCACGGGCGAGGGCGAGAACAAGAAGCACGTTACCGTCCCGCTGCCACCGCTCGTGCAGCAGGCGATCGCTGCGCGCGATGCGTACAACAACCGGATTCCGTTCGACCGCGACCCAGAGAAAAACGGGCTGCTCTACGCATCTCAGGCGGCTGACTACAACTTCCTATACGGGCAGTTCGAAGAGGCCCGGAAACGCTACCAGCCCATCTACGACAAGTACTGCGGCAAGAACCAGCACGGGTACGACGCTTGGGAGCGTTTGTTGTCGATGGCGAACTTCGAGGGCAAGACAGACGAGAGTCGCAAGCTCATCGAAGGCAAGAGTTGCGCGTTCGATGACCTTTCCAAGAAGAAAGAAGACGGCCTACGCAAGCCCGTTAAGATGGGTCTCGCGTTCAAGGACGCGGCGAAACTCTTCAAGGAAGCCGAGGCGATGGAGCCCGGTCCGGAGCGCAATAAGAAGTGGCGGGCTGCGGCGGTCGCATACAAGGTGGCTCTCGAGGCAGCCCCAGACCGAAACGAGGCGCCCGAAGCAGCGATGAACGGCGCTTACGCCTACAAGCAGGTCGGGGAATACGACAAGGCGATCGAGATGTACGAGCTGTTCATCAGCAAGTACGGCTCTGAGGAGAACCTCAAGAAGCTCGAGAAGGAGGACCCGGCCGAGTACCAGCGCCGCGTCAAGTTCCTCAAGGACGCGTACGACGCCTTGGCGGGTTCCTACGTTCTGTTCTTCGACTACCCCAAGGCAGCGGAGACGTTCGACAAAATCAGTTCGATCGAACGCTTCGAGCAAAAAGATCGTCGTGACGCCGCCCAACAGGCGCTTTCGCTGTACTCGAGCTTGGGTGACGCCGGACACATGGCGTCCAGCAAGAAACGCTTCTTCGCTCTGGGGGCGTCGCCGAAAGAGCAGGCCGAGGCCGAGTTCATCGTCGCCAACTCCGACATGAAGAAGTGGGACGTCAACAGCCCCGACGAGGGCGCGAACCGCGCCGCTCGCATCAAGGCGACCACAGCGATGAGCAATTATCACAAGCGCTTCGCTAAGAAAGCTCCCGCGGCACAGTACGCCGTCGAGGCGGCCTACAACGTGGCGCGCATGAAGAAAGCTGCTCGTTCGGGCGACGAGGACAAGTGGTGGAAGGCGACCATCGCGGCCTTCAATCAGTGGGAACGGCTAGCCCCCAAGAAAGACGGCAAGAGCTCAGCGCTCGGCAGCCGTGAGGCCAACATGGGCGGTGAGGCCGAATACACCTTGATCGACAAGGATCTGATCAAGAAGTTCGACTACGAGACGGGACACCACCGCTACAAGGGCACCGTCGTTCAGGTCGTTCAGGAGTACCGCAAGCAGGCGGGCATCGCGAAGGGCTGGTACGACAAGTTGGGCCGCATCGCGTCGAAGTACGTGTCGCCGGAGTGGACCATCGCCGCCGTGGCGCGTCAGGGCTCCGTGTACGACTCACTGCGCACCGGGCTTTTCAACACGCGCCCGCCAGCGCTCAAGATGTTCACCGCCAAGCAGGAGAAGGCTCTCAAGACGGCAGAAGAGAGCGACAACCTAGACCTTCAGGAGAAGGCGGACGCGATTCGCGTCAAGGTCCAAACCGCGTGGCGCACGACTCGTGACAAGGAGCTCGACAGCGCGGACCAGATCGTCGTGGATCGCTACGCGACGGCGTACGTGCTCGGCAAGCGCTACAATATCTCCAACGCGGCGACGATTCGCGCGGTCCGGCGTCTGGCGTTTTTGACTGACGTCATCGGCGAGGCCAAGATGAAGCAGTTCTCTGCTGGGGTGAAAGACTTGAACTACACGGAAAAAATGTTCACGCGGATTCGTCCGGGTCTCGTTTCACGGCCGCCGTCTAAGGGCATGCCGCGGCCGCTACCGGTGGTGATCCAGTGAGCCCCGTCATGAAGCTACGCACGACGCTCGTTTGCGCTTTGATCGTGGGCACAACCGTCGCCTGCGGCGGGGACAAGCCCGATCCCAACGTGCCTGGTGGCGGCGGCCCCGGGGGAACCGCAACGCCTGGTGGCATGGCGCCAGTGACGGGACCCGGTGGTCAACAGGTCGGC
>JAUIKB010000239.1 GCA_030430975.1 Polyangia bacterium | reverse complement strand
ATTTACGCCCGAGAAAATTTACGGCAAGGCGCGCAGTCCGGGAACGAAGATCGAGCTGGCGTTTCCGGCGCGGGATGCGGGCGCCGATACCGGCGCCGCGGCGGATGCTGACAACGACGCGGATGCCACGACGGCACCAGGCCCCTCGGCGACCACAAGCGCATCCCCGGCTGCGCCCGCACCTCGGAGAACGGTCGACCTGGCGCCGCCGCGCAAGAACGCGGTCCGCCCGGAACCCACGCCTGTCCGCTCTGGCTGCACCGGGTGCGCTGTAGCTACCAACAACCAGCGCGCGGGCGGCTTGCTCGGAGCGGCGCTCGCGCTGTTCGCGTTGGGTGTCCGACGTCGCGTCGCCAGCACTCGGCGCATCTAGCTGCAGGGAACACGACCCGCCCTACGCGCTTCGCGCGAAGCCGGCTCGCAGTTATTCGGCTGCCGGCCGCCTGCTCGAAGCTTGATGTTCCCGTGCGCGCAGCCGTACGGTCGCGTGCAACCCATGACGCGGACGAAGCGTGACCGCCGGCATGAGTTCGATGGCTTGGTCCGGTCTGAGTTCGATGTGAAACCCCTCAACGATGCGCGCGAGCAGGATGACTGCCTCGAGCATCGCAAAACTGAGTCCGACGCACACTCGCGGTCCGGCGCCAAACGGAAAGTACGCGTACCGGGGATGCTTGGGACTAAGCCACCTATCCGGATCGAAGCGCTCGGGGTGTTCGAAGAACTGGCGGTCCCGATGCGTCACCCACTGAGTGAAGTAGATCTGAGTTCCCTTGCGCAGATCGTAGCCGCCCACCGTAGCGTCCACGAGCAGTTCGCGACCGATACCCCACGCCGGGGGATACAGCCGAAGCGCTTCCTGGACGACGTTGTAGTGGTACGGCAACGCCTTGCCGGCCCGCGCCAGGTCCACGCCGTCCAACGACTCGGATAGAAGTCGTCGTTCCACCTCGGGATGGTCAGCGATCAACATCAGCGCCCAGGTCAGCGCGATCGCTGTCGTCTCATGTCCGGCGATCAGCAACGTTATCAGCTCATCACGCAACTCTTGATCGTCAAAGCGTTCACTCGGCTCCGCGCTGAGCAGACGGCTCAACAAGTCGTGACCCTTCGGCTGAGTCCGACGTCGGGCGATGATCGCGTTGAGCACGCCGTCGAGCTGCGCAACCGCCGCGTTGAGCCGTCGATTCCCTGGTGAGGGAACGCCGGGCGGCATCGGTAGATATGACGTGATGAGCTCTTCGAAACGACGAATGATCGTATCGAGCGGGGCAGCAACGTCGCGGGCCAGGTCACCTACGTCGACTCCGAACAGCGATTGAGCCACCACCCGCAACGCTAATTCGTTCATTTCAGCGTGCAAATCGAGCTGCGCTCCATCGGACCAGCGCTCGAGCTGCTGCAGCGCGCAGCGGTCCATAGTGTGCGCATAGCCGCGCAACTCTTCGTTACGAAACGCTGTCTGAATCACGCGCCGATGTCGTTCCCAGAGCGCGCCCTCGGACGTCAACAGCCCCTTTCCGGTAACGCCTTCGAGCCACCGCGTGTCCCAAGACTTCTGCAGGATCCGGTGCCGCTTGACCAGAAGATCCTGGATCAGTTCTGGGTCGTTGATGGCAACGCCGGGAATCGGTCCAAAGCGCAGCGCCACCAGGCCGCCGTGCTGGCGATGCAGCCGCGTCAGGAATCCGAGGGGATCGCGACTGAACGCCGGTACGTCGCCGAGCAGTGGCCAGCCCTTAGCGCGAGGCAGGTCTCGATAGGTGGGCATACACGAAGACTACTGCAACACCGCTCAGACCGCAGCCATGGTCAATCTGCATGGATTATGGCACAACGGCGTCATGAGCTTCTCCCGTCAATGGCGCGCGAAGCTGTGCGTACTCGTCGGGGCGACGGCTGGCGGTGCGTGCGGCACAGCTCCCGCTCCCGCGACTCCAGACTCGCCGCCTGCTGAGCCATTCCCCGGGGACCAGTCCACGGTTCACGTCGCCACGCCACCCGACCCGACCGCGACCGACGACCCGCCACCGCCCACCAGCAACGAAACCGGGCTGTGTGCGCGCGAACAGCTGCGCGAAGTGCAGTGCGGACAGCCAACGAAAGAAACCGGTTTCGAAGCGACGCGCGTCTGTCCCGCGACAAGCGCGGGGCTGAGCAGTCCACGACTCCTGAACGGGTTTTCGATGTCACAGGATCTCCCGCACGATCCCAAACAAACCGACATCCAACGCGAGAAGGCCAAGTCGCCTAACTGGTGCTGCTACTCCACCTGCGTCCCGATCACGACCACCGCCGGCCAGGAGCTGAAACCACTTCGGCCCATGGCGTACCGTGACCAGCATTGCATGGATGCTCTGGAGAGCCCGTCCGATCACCCGTCCGAGACGCGCCCGGAATGCCCGGCGGGAATCATGATCGACGACGGGCGCGGCGAGCCGATCGATGCGACGTTCAACAGCAGCAAGGCGTCCGCCGCCTGGGGCCGCTGCTGCTACTGGGGTCGCGAACGCGAACGACGGCCCTATCGAGGGCGCGCCTTGCGCGTCGATGCGGCGCCGCGCCTCGCCAACCCGATCCCCAGCGATGGCTGGATCGGCCAGCAGCTGTCTCTCCGCCGTGCGCTCAGGCCCACGGACGCGTCCCAAGCGGCTCGGCTCTGTAACGCCTGGCTGGATGCAGCAGCCGAAGAGCACGCATCGGTCGCAGCGTTCGCTAAGCTGACCCTCGAGCTCCTCGCATTAGGCGCGCCGCCCGCTCTCGTCGCGGACACGCAGCGCGCCGGGCTGGACGAAATCGAACACGCCAAGCTGAGCTACACGTTGGCGTCGTTCTACGGTGAACAGCAGTACGGACCCGGCAGGCTCGACCTGGACCGCGCACTCGCTACCCCAGTCTCGGCAGCGGACGTCTTGGAGGGCACGTTCTACGACGGTTGCGTTTCCGAGACGATCGCCACGCTAGCCGCTCGGCGTGCGGCCGAACTCGCGCAGTGCCCGGTCGCAGGCGCCGTACAGCACCGCATCGCGCGCGATGAGCAGCGCCACGCGGAACTCGCGTGGCGAATTGTCGCGTGGCTTGTCACACGTTTTGCGGACGCAAAGCTGCGCTTTGATGCGTTGGTTGCGCACGGCCCCGAAAGCACTCGAGCGCTGCCGCGGCGCACGACGGACCGGGTGCACGACGCAGACTACGGTGTGCTCGACGGCAACGCCCAGCGCGCCGTCACCAACGAGGCGTGGCGCGAGTTGATCGTTCCCTGCGCGCAGCGGATTCGATTCAGTGATTCCAGTCGTCGACGACCAGGGACGCGGCGCGCGGCATTTGCCACGAGTTGAGGTTCACGAACACGCGCGCCGCGGACAGCGGTGCGGGGGTGGGCGCCGTTCCCAGCTCGTTCCACGTTACCCCGTCGGGCGACGCCTCGAAATGAGTCGTGCCAGCGGCGTTACGGATGCGCCACCATCGATGCTGCGTCGAATCGTAGGGCGCGGTATTGAGCGCCACAACGCCCCAAGAGAGCGTCGTGTTCGTCAGCCGGATACGCACGTTGCTGTCCGCTACGAATGGCACGGGCTCCATCGTGAATGAGTTCGTCACGCCGCCGCTTTCGAACGGATCGATCTTGGCTGCGACGTAACAATCCCGAACGTCCACAACATCGGTCAGCACACCCGTGCTTGCGATCTTCGTCGGGTCAACGCTGAGCGTCAGGACGCCACCGGATTCGACCGCCGTGCCGTCACCATACGGGAACAGAGCGGCGTCGAGCGTCCCGTCCTCAAAGTCATCGCGCGCTACCTGGCAGCGACCGGGACCACTACTTGAGCCGGCCGAGCCGGCGCTTCCCGCCGAGCCACCAGCCCCCGAGCCGCCGCTACCGGAACTTCCACCGCTTCCGGCCAAGCCGGCTGCGCCGCCTTGGCCCGCTGATCCGCCGGCGCCTCCTAACATCGAACCGCCCGCACCCGCCTGCGTCGACCCAGCGCTGCCCGCCGCCCCGCCCTCGCCGGCACTACCGGCCGAGGCAGTTCTTCCCGAACCCAGTGGCTCGCCATCGAACAACAACGAGCAGGCCGGAACGATCAAACAGCACCCGAGCAGAACCAGACGACGGCGCACCGATCCAAGCGTAACGCTTCCGGACCGGTCATCCCAGAAAACTCTGGGCGGACGCGACGGCCGCGTGACGTCGGCACACAAGCGCGTCATGCTGACAGCGTCATGTCGGCGGGGAAACGTGGACATCGCATCAACGGGAAACTGTTGATCGGCATGCGCAAGGCACTCAAAGAAGACATCGCTGGTCGAGACCTCGACGAACTCCTAGCGATCCTGCCGCCAGAAACACAGTGGCTTGTCACCGAACGATTCCTGACGACCCAGTGGTACGACGCGACCAGCACGGACGAGTTCACGCGGCTCGTCGGCGAATGGCTTGGGTATGACGCCGAGGAGTTCGCCCTACGCCTCGGCCGATCGGTAGTACGCGGCAACACCGGGCTCATCGTGAACTCGATGCTCAGCGTGTTCGCGTCACCGCAGCGGATCGCGAAGTACCTTCCGCCCTACTGGCACAAACTCTACGACAGTGGAGCAGTGGTCGGTGACTATGACGCGCCGTCCGGTTTGCTTTCGATTCGCATCACCGACTGGAAGAGCCACAGCGCTCTAGCTTGTTTGAACCCACTGGGGTCGATCGCCGAATTCGCGCGACGCATCAAGACGCCAGAGCTGCGCAGCTACGAGCGTACGCGGTGCGTCGCAGATGGCGACGCGATGTGCGAATACGAGCTGCGGTTCGGTACCTGAAGCCACCTGAGAGCTCGCACCACTACAGAGCCGCGTGGGCTTCGACCAGGCGCGGTAGCGCCCCACCGCGCGCGACGAGCGTCATCGTTGAATGTTGAATGTTGAATGTTGAATCCACCTTCACGCGGCCCGGCGCCCGCTTCACATTCACGACATGGCACTCGAAGCTCCCGCCCTGGATCCGTCAACCCTCGAACCCCGCACGACGTCCGGCTACCCCGAGCCGTTTCGGTCGCGCGTCCTGCCTCGCGAGAAGCGTGCGATCGGCCGAGCGCTCGGGTTGACATCGCTGGGCGCCAATCTGACCACGCTCATGCCCGGTGCCGAGTCCTCGATGCGTCACTTCCACACGCGCGAAGACGAACTGATCTACGTCCTCGCAGGTGAACTCATCCTGCGGACGGATGCGGGCGAACAGCGGCTCACGCCGGGGATGTGTGCTGGGTTCCGCGCGGGGGTTCGGGACGGTCACCAGCTAGTCAATCGCAGCGATACACCTGCCCGCTACCTGGAGATCAGCAATGTCGATCCGAAGGACAGCGCCGAGTATCCGGACGACGACCTCGCCTATCGCAAGGGAGATAACGGCCGACCGTTGTTCACACGCAAGGATGGCTCACGCTTTGACGACGAATAGCGTTACGGCTCAACACCAGCCTCGACCAGCTGCTGCAGCGTCGCGTCGTCGGGCCACTCACAACAGCGCCAACGCGCAGGCGACAGACCGTCTACCGGCTCCAGCAGCGATCCAGCGAGTCGCATCACCTCCGGCCACGGCACCATCGCGCACATTTCGAATTCATCACCAACCGGTCTGCCGAGCGCCACGAGATCGGCCTCCGGCAGCAGCGTATCGACGGTCTGCGTCCAACTGGTGTAACTGGTTATCACGCCGCTCTCCTTGTTCTGCAGCAGCGTTAGCGAAGCGACAAAGATATCGGTACCGTCCCGCTCGTGACGCTCGTCGAGGTGCTCCTTTTGAGCCGCGTAGCTGTCGGCAGCCAGCAGACGATGACCGCGACGAACAGCCGCATAGTGCGGATGGTCGACGGCGAGGTCCAGCGGCACCACTTCGCCCGACGCGCCCAACGTATATACCGCCGGCGACAGCGACCGCGGCGACGCCTCGAACTCACGCTCGGCTGCGTCCGCCAGTCTGCCGATGCTGTCGACATCGCCGTCACCGCTGATGATCAGCTGACAGCGGCTCGGCACGATCGCGATCGGACTGCCCTCGACAAGCTCCGCAAACTCCGCCAAGAACCCGGGTAGGGCTAATCGCGACGACTCATAGCCGTCGTCGGCAGCGACATGCCAAATGGGAAACTCAGCCGTCGGGTCATACGGCTCGACGTCGGCCTCTTCGACGTAGTTGGCGAAGTTGTCGAGCGCCCGTTGATACATCCCATCCAACGGCTGGTCCCAAGATTCGAGATCGGCTTGGATGACGATCTGAGTCGTTTCCTCGGAGTCGACGCCGAGCAGCAGATCGACATGAGGTAAAAATCGACGACGCAGAAGCGCCTTCGGCGTATGCAACGCGTAGCTAGCCGGACGTAGCAGTGGCACCAGAGCGTTCTGAGCGTCCTGCCATTCGATCCGCTCGCCGCCGGTGATGATGCCCAGGAAACGCTCGATGCGCTCCTCGCGCTGGTCCGGCGGAACGCCGCGGCTGTCGTAAAACAGGTTGCCCAGGAACATCACAAGAGCGTCGCCATCGCCATCGCCATCGCGCCAAACGTTGAGCGAAAACTCGTGCTCCGGGTGCCGCTCGACCCGAACCACGTCCGACCGCTGGCGGATGCGCACAATCATCTCGTCGGTAAACGCGTCTTGCGGCGTCACCGCGACCGCTGCGCGACCCTTCGTGAACCAGCGGTCCCAGAATGCCATGGCCTAAGCGTCAACGCCGCGAGGTCGTAAGGTCAAGGCTTCAGAGGCTAGCGGCGACTGGAAAACCAATCGGCGAGCCAACCCAAACGCGGCCGGGTTCCAATGCCCTCGCGGCCCACGCCGCAGCCGTCGTTTTCGAGCGTGCGTTGCTGTTGATCAAGACCGTTCGAGCCGGCCGCGGAGCTACCGGCTCCGCTACCTGCAGCGCCCCCACCCGCGCCGCCGCCCATGGAACCGCTCGTTCCCGTTCCGCCTGTCGATGTGCCGCCACCCGACGCGCCGGCTGAGTTCATCCCGCCCGCACCGCCCGACGTCGTGCCACCACTTCCCCCCGCGCCCCCAGACGTCGGAGGACGATCTATCAGGAACACCGCGTCGCCGGGACCTTTGACGAGTAGTGGAGTGGTCGTCAGCGCCGGTCCTGGTCCAAGCGCGGCGATCGCTGCGTCCGCGTCCATCGCCGTCGGCTTGGACGCCAGGCGCCAAGCGGACAACGCGTACGGATTGGGTACGTGCCGCTGGGCGCCATGATCATCGATCACGACCTTGCCGTTCGTTGCGCGCAATACGGTCGGGCCGGCGTCGAACGGGGCGCCGTCGGGGTACTCGGCGAGTTTGGCGTCGGAGATCAGACTCGTTTCTTCCAATCGAAATCCCCACGCGCCAAAGGCTGCCAAGGTCACATGACGCTTCACCGACTCGGTCGGAGTGAGCCAGGGCCGCGTCACGCAGTTCTGCGGCGGTCCCTCGCCGGCGGTGATCACCGACCAGTGATTGACGAGCGAGCGCTGCGAACCATCAGACGGGTCGTTGACGACGCCGCCACCCTTCGTCCACATCGTGGACGAACCGCCGCCGTCCTGGTTCATCGCCACGTGAGCGCCGAGGTCCTTCATCACGCTGGCAAGCTGATTGCACGTCAACCCAGCACTCACGCTCGAACGCCCATCGGCAACCACGAGCAGCAGCGTCGTGCCCGCGGCATCCAGCCCGGTGGCGGTGCGCGGATTGCGCGAAGCACAGTGGCCCCCGGTGTTGTCGCGAAGG
>JAUIKB010000238.1 GCA_030430975.1 Polyangia bacterium | reverse complement strand
GGTCTTGCCGCTAACCATCTCCGCACCGCTGCAGTCGAGACCGATCACTTCCTCGATCTGCTCGGCCGCGGTGTCGACGTCGGCCGACGGCAGGTCGATCTTGTTGAGCACTGGGATGATCTCGAGGTCGTTTTCCAAAGCGAGATACACGTTGGCGACGGTTTGAGCTTGCACGCCTTGCGTCGCATCGACGACCAGCAGTGCGCCTTCACAGGCGGCGAGGCTGCAGGACACCTCGTAGCTGAAGTCGACATGGCCGGGGGTGTCGATGAGCTGCAGCTGGTAGGTCTCGCCGTCTTTGGCCTTGTATTCGAGCCGGACGGACTGCGCCTTGATGGTGATCCCGCGCTCGCGTTCGAGTTCGAGCTTGTCCAGGAACTGCGCTTTGCGCTCGCGTGCGGTGAGCGCGCCGGTGACGTCGAGGATCCGGTCGGCGAGGGTGCTCTTGCCGTGGTCGACGTGCGCGATAATCGAAAAGTTGCGTATGCGTTTAGGGTCCGCGGTCACACCGAGGCCCTACAATAGGAGCGCCCTCGACGGCGCTTTGTTTTGTCGGTCACTTTTTCTTGTCGCTCGACGAGCGTTGGGCGTCCGTGAGGCTCATCTGGCCCGGCAACGCATGCTCGTAGCGTTTCAACACGAGGTCGATGCCTTCCCGGATATACACGGCAACCGGCACCTTCGTGCGGTCGTGAAGCAAGTGCAGCTTCTCGTTTTGCTCCGGCGTGATGTAAACGGTCGTTGAAATCTTCTTGCGCGACATCGGAGCGTACCTGCCAGTCGTTACAATAGATTCCCATACGTATGGTGTCAATCGGCGATGCGCGGTCAGGGTGCTATAAGTTGATTGTTTTCAACGGCTTAGATTGTTTTTTTGGACAAAACAGCCCGAAGGCGTCCCGTCAGAAGGCGGTTGATAGAGCCACATTGCGCCGAGTAGTGTGGCCACACCCGGGACCGCGAGGGCGGTTCGTGGCATCCCTAATGTTCGCGGATTGGGCTAAGGTTCGCGCGAAGACAATGAGAGCGAAGAGGCATCGGATGGTGAACGGACGACCCGTAGCGGGGAGGGTACTGGCGGCTGTGGCGATCGTCGCGCTTCAGTACGGCTGCAGTGAGTCGACGCAAGAAGCGAAGTCCGCTGAGCAACAGAGCGCGAAGCGCGACACGCGCGTCGTGCACGAAGAATGCAACATCGACAAGCCAACTGAAAAGGATGACGTGAACGGCGACGGGAAGCCGGACATCACGGTCGTCCGCAACGGTTCTAATGAATGCCAGGCTTGGGACCTCAACTTCGACGGCGTGATCGACTCTTGGGTGTATCTAGCCGGCGGTCAGGTTCGGCGTCGCGAAGCGGATTATGATCGCGACGGCCTGATCGACGAAATCTCGATCTACAAGGGCGGCGCTATCGCCGAGCTACACCGAGCGACGACGCCAGCCGGTCGGCTCGACACTTGGGAGTACTACAAGGGTGGACGTCGCGTGCGCGCCGAACGCGACTCGGACGGCGATGCGCAGATCGATCAGTGGTGGGAATACCCCAAGGCCGATCTACCCGATTGCCCGTTGATTCACACCGACGTTGACGGCGATGGTCGCCCCGACCCCGGCGCAACTGTCGACGTGTGCGGCGAGTTCGGTGACGGTTACGTTCCGCCCGATCGCGAAAACAAGGCGGACCCGACAGGACCGAAGTTCGAACGGGCTCAGCCCGGTGACGTCCCAGTTGAAGTGGACGAGAAACCGATGGAGGAGGGCGATGCGCCGCCTCCTGCCAAGGAGGATAAGTGATGGCTGGGACGAGAGTCGCACTGCTTGCAGGCTTGGTCGCTCTTGGCGCGGTTGCCGTCGCGTGCGGCGGAGACAGCGATTCGCGACAAGCCAAAGCACCGACGAAGACGGGCAGGGCGGTTGACCCGACCGGTAGCGATGACCAGTCGCGATGTGACTTCAAGGGCCGCAACGACCGCGAGGTGCGCGAATCGACAGGGTTTGGCTCGTTTCAGCCCAACATCCGCCGAGTGTACAAAATCGTCGGCGAAGGCGTCGATGCGCGCCGGGTTGTTCAGTGTCGCGAGGTGGACAGCAACTTGGACGGCATGAAGGATGTTGTACGCATCTACGACGATAAGGGCGAGGCGTTCAAAGAACAGGCCGACGCGGACTTCAACGGCCAGGTGGATACCTGGATCACGTTTGCGAGCGGCCGTATGGCGAAGGTCGAACTCGATAAGAACGGCGATGGCAAGCCCGACCAGTTCAAACATTACATTCGCGGAAAGCTGCGTCGTATCGAGCGTGACTCGAACTTCGACGGCAAGCCGGACGTTTGGGAGATCTACGCTGGCGGCGTGCTCGAGCGCATGGGCGTCGATCTAGATCACGATGGCCACGTCGATCGCTGGGACCGCGATCAGGTCGCCGTACGCATGGCGGCTGAGCGCGAGCGCAAACTCGAAGAAGAAGCCGAGGCCAAGAAGAAGGCGAAGGCCGAAGCAGCCGACGGCGGCACAGACGCGTACGTCAGTCCCCGCAACCGCTGAGCCGCGGGACCGGGTTCAGGCTGAGTGCCGGTGTGCCGAGTCATCGGTCTCACAAGGCGGCCGGCTGAGGCCGCCGGCCGAGCTACGGCGCGCTCGTGCCTTCGCGACCGTAAGCGTCTTCGAGCCGGACGACGTCGTCGAGTTCCGGCGTCGACACTTCGAACACCCGAACGTCCTCGTTCGCGACCATGCGGTGAATCGTGCCTGGCTTGACGTGGAAGACGTCGCCCGCCTTCATGATCCGCGATTCGAACGAATCCGCCGGACCGACCTGGAGCTCCATCTCTCCGGTCTCGACAAACAGCGTTTCGTCTTTGACCTTGTGGTACTGCCGGCTGAGTTTCTGACCCTGCTTGATGAACAGGACCTTGGCTACATAGCGGTCCGTATGCGCCCAAATCAGTTCGTGTCCCCAGGGCTTTTCAACGCGTCGCATGTGCGCGCTGTAGCATAGCGGTCGCGGCGTTGGCTCCAAAATCCCGCCCGTTGGAGTTCCGGGTATCGCGTTGCTTCAGGCGCGCGTAGTCTGCTGGCAAGCGTCCCCTGAATCCCAAGTAGCACCCCTATGCCCCAAGAACGTTTACAAAAGGTCCTCGCGCGCGCGGGTGTCGCGTCGAGGCGGGCGGCCGAAGAACTCATTCGCAGCGGTCGCGTTCGCGTAGATGGTCAGGTTGTGACGGAGCTCGGCACGCAGGTGGACGGGATGCGGGCGCGCATCGAGGTCGATGGCAAGCGGGTCGTGCGCGAGCGGCCGGTGTACATCCTGTTTCACAAGCCCAAGAGCGTGATGTGCACCTTGCGGGACCCTGAGGGGCGCCCCACGGTCCAACATTATTTCCGTGGCCTGGGCACGCGTGTGGTCCCCGTGGGCCGACTCGATTTTCATACCAGCGGGGTGCTGTTCATGACGAACGACGGCGAGTTCTCCGAAGGACTGACCCACCCGAGCAAAGGCACAGCGAAGGTGTACGTTGCGAAACTCAATCGCGCGATCGGAGATCCTGAGCTGGAACGTTTGCGCGAGAGCATCGTTATTGACGGTCGCGCGACGCGAGGTGCTGACGTGCGCCATCTGCGCGTCGAGGGAGGTAAGAGCTGGGTCGAGTTAGTGCTTCACGAAGGGCGGAACCGACAAGTTCGTCGACTGGTCGAGTCGGCAGGCTTGTCAGTCATGCGACTCGCGCGCACCGCTTTTGCCGACGTGACGTCAGACGGACTGCGACCGGGGCAATGGCGCCACCTGACGCGGGATGAACTCGCTAAGCTAAAGAAGGGCCACGGCGTCCCTAAGAGAGTCATCAGGCCGCCCTCCGAACTGCTGTCGGTGCACGACGGCATGGCGTCGGGCGCGAACAAGAAATCGCCAGCCCGACGCGGTCAGCGATCGCAGGCGGGGCCGAGCGGCCCTACCAAGCCGTCGACGGCTGCGCGCCCGCGTGCCCGAGGTGCCAGCGCGGAGTCCGCCGATGGCGACAAGCCGAACAAGCGAGGCCGCGGCGGTCCACGTGGCCCGCGGTCGCGGCGAAAGTAGGAACGCTACGGCTCAGGACGACTCGGCAACGGGGCGTCTGCGACCGCTGCGGGTAGCGCCCAGTCCGCGTCGAAGAAACCAGCAGCCAGCACGTTAGCCGCACCGAGCACCTGCTGTCCGCTTGCGGGCGCCACCGCATCGTTGAACACCACGAAGTCCGGAAGCAAACGCGGCAACGCCAGAGCGTTGTACAGCCCACGGGGTGTGACGGCGATGAGCACCACGATGTAGCGTTCGGTGTGCAGCGGATGCGGATGAACGAGCAGCGCGCCCACGTCATCGCCAGCGAATCGCTCGGAGCCGAGCTCCACCGCGTCAGCCACGATGCGGGCGGGCAGTTCGGGCGCGAATCGCCGTGTGACGCGGTTGCCTCTCGCGCCGCCGACTAAGAACAGCGAGCTGGACTTGAGGACGTTCGCCTCGACGTCGCGGTCTGCGACTACCGGGTAGCGCACCCGTGAACTTGGCCCAGGCAGCGTTTTGGCCAAGCCGGTTGCCACTTCGTGTGACGCTCGCGCGGTTGAGGGATCGTCGGTGCCGTAGACGAACACAACGTTGGTCATCAGGACGTCGCGAATCGGTCCTTCGCTGCCGCGTCGCTTCCGCTGCGCTGTCTTTATCGCCGCGCCCGGTTGCCACTTGGTACCGGTGCGTCGAAAGGTCGAAGAGGCCCGCTCTGCCGATTGTGGTTGGCCGTCGATCTTTATTGTCTTGGGTAGCGCCGGTGGATTCAACTTGAACGCCCTGAGGTTCTCGGTCGTGACCTCCAGCGCGTCAGTAGTTAGCTTGACGCTAAGGCGGCTCATCTTGCCTGGTTGTTCCAGCTCCTTGATTTCTCCCCAGTATTGTTTGCCGTACCGCAGCATGTCCGTGCGGATGGTGAAGGACCGGACGTCGGCCGGTTGCTGCTTGCTTGATAGCCAGCGGTCGAGCTGGGCACCGGCATAGGTCTTCTCCCAAACCGCGTGGCCCGTGTCCGGCCAGTCCGCCGTCACTCGGTAGTTCAGTTTGCGGTACCGCTCGATCAGCACCTTCGAGTTTTCCAGCGGGAAGTCCTTGGTGCCATGCGCGACATACAGGGGTACCTGTTGACCGTTCTCGGCCCAGCTAGCTGGTGACCAGTGCCGCATGCGGTCAGCTTCCCATGGTCGAATTCGCCGACCGCTGGTGTCGCGTCGCACGAAGAAGCTGTGATACCCGCACAGCGGAGCCGCCGCAGAAAACCGGTCCGCGTAGCGCAGTGCTAGGTGGGCGGTACCCGTGCCACCCATGGAAACGCCGGTGACGCTAATGCGCCGGTGGTCGATGGAGAACTGCTGCTTCACGAAGTCCACGCTCGCCATAGCCGCCAATTCGCCGGGGCCGCGATAGAAGGCGTTGCCGTGGGCGAACGGCGCGACTACGAAGCTGCCGACCCGCGGCGCGTCGGATTGTTGGTCGAGGTACGCCTTCATCACGCCGGCTGGCGAGCCGTTCAGGCCATGCAACAAGAGAACGAGCGGCTTCGGTGTCTTGTCATCAAATCCGCGGGGAATATGCAGCAGAACAGGATCGGGTTGCCCGTCGGCGGGAGACTGAAGCGCGAACCTGTTCAGCCCGGGCTTCCATTGAGGTTTGCCCGTCGCGAGTTCGAGGCTCTGTTTGGCGACTTTCAAGGCATTGGTCGCCGAGCGACGTGTCGTGGCATGGCTCAAGCGATCCGCGGCATGCAGAAGGGTGCTACGCGCGAAACCGTCCGCCGTGGCGATGGCCTCAGTAACCTTAGCCAAGGTTGCAGCCCGTTCGGAGCCGAGCTGAGCGCGGTGTCGGAACTTGAGGGCCCCGACGGTGCCCGCGACGGTGACGGCAGCCGCGTTGCTTGGGATCGGGACATTAATCGTGATGTGATTCCACCCTAGAGCGGCAGGGGTCATGAGGCCCGCGTCAAACGATGCGCTGGTGGCTTTGCCGGCGCGGACGTCCAAGGAAACGGGGAACGATTCAGCGGGACCCCCGCGTGGAAAATCTAGCGTGAGTCGCGGGTGATAGCCACGGTCATCGAGCCCGGCTTCCAGGCGGGACCGGAAGAGCTGGCCGTATACGCGGGACGTATCGCCGTCGTCCGTCCCAGCAAGGCGCAGCCGCGCCGACCTTGGCGCTGACAGTGTGTCTCGCGTGAGCAGACGCGCGTAGAACGCTAAGTGCTTCTCCGTCTGGCTAAGACGGACCACCACCGTGTGCTCGCCTGGCCCTAGCGACAGTGGCGCGACGGCGGCAGCGTGGCCGCGCAACGCCGTCTGTTTTCTTTCGGACACTTGCTTTCCATCGATCCACGCCTGGTACACGCCATCGATGCCCAGCAACAACCAGCCGTCGAACGCTTGTTTCAACACCAGCGTCCCGCCGACCAGCGCTTGCGAGCTGCGAACGGTTCCCAGTCCTCGGCGCAGATCGATGGCATCTTCTGCGCTCGCCACTACCCGCCATCGCGCACCCGCGACAGATGTGCCCGCTTCTGGCTTGATTGAGGCAGCGTCGACTTTGTGGCTTTTGCCAATCGGACCAGCCGCCAGCCAGGCGCCCACGTAGCCATCCGAGGACGGGGCGATGGTGACCGGGGCTGCCGCGGCGCTGGTGGAAGTCATCGCTGCGATGACGGCTGCGCGCGCAGTGAGCAGTGGTCGCTGCCCGAATGGGGAACTACTTGTGACCGTGGACAAGCGTTCGCTGTTGATCGCGGAACATCACAGCGATCTTGCCGGCATCGAGAATGTCGATCACGTACCCTTCACCGAACTTTTTGTGAAGGACAAGGTCGCCGAGCTCGTGCGCGGCTTCGATGTTGTAGCGTTTGAACGCTGTTTCTGCAGCGCCCGCGATATGGCGTTCCCAAGCCGCGAAACGCTCGCTCTCCGAGGCGGCTTGGGCGCGCGCTGCGGCGGTGGGTCCGCGCGTGCCTCCGCTTCGCGAACCCGTGCGGCTCCGCGCTGCGGCGACGCCGCCGGTCTTCGGCGGACGGTAGTTGTGGGTGGAGTCACAGGTCAGGCACACCACGCGCTTGGGTGCTCGGTCGAGCATCGCGACAATGCGATGACCGAGGTCCATCTTGCATTTGGTACACCATGCGTCGATTTCGCTGCCCGCTGACAGTGCTTTCACGGAACGTCGTCCTCCTCGGAAGGGTTGCTTGGCGGTGGCTCAGTACGGCTGGGCCGCGGCGGTGACTCGGTTGAGTGCTTGCGTGGGTTTTGGGTTGCAGTCGGCGCGTCGTCAGCGTCGTCTCGCTCTCGTTTGACCCGCATCTTCGCTTTGACGTCTGGTTTGGGTGGCGCGCCCTTGGCGTCGTTGGGAATGAAACGGACCTCAGTCTTGATCTCGAACGAGAGCGTGGTGAGAACCTTCGATACTTCGTCGGCCAGGTTCGTGTGCTCAAGGAAGTCGCGAATCTCTTTCGCGGTCACGCGGTAGAGCCCGTTCTTGGTCTCGTCCATCTGAGCCAGGATGAGCGTGAGCACTTCCTTCGGAAGCTTCATCTCGCTCACCTTCTGGCGCACGTTCCCCGGCTTCTCGCTGATCCTCTCGTAGCCCTCGGAGACTTTCTCGTAGCCGGTCTCTACCATCCGCTTGATGATCTCCGGCACGAGGTGCTCAAGTCGGCGACGTTCGCGTGCGCGCTCGTCGGTGTCGTCATCATGGTCGGGT
>JAUIKB010000237.1 GCA_030430975.1 Polyangia bacterium | reverse complement strand
ATATGATCGCGGTCGGCGCGCCGCACATCGTGGCGCAACCCGCCAGCCTGACCGGATCGATCGGCGTCGTCGGCGCGCGCTTCTCGGTTGCTGACGTGCTCGACCGATTCGGCATCGGAGTGGACGTGGTTAGACGCGGGGCTCGCGCTGACCTCAACTCGCCGGTGCGCGCGCTCAGCGACGACGATCGCGCGCTCGTTCAGGGGCAGCTCGACGATATCTATCGTCACTTTCTGACCGTGGTCGCCAAGGGCCGCAAGACCAACATAGAAGCGATCGAACCGCTCGCGGCGGGGCGCGTATGGTCGGGCGTCGCTGCCGCCGAGCACGGCCTGATCGACACCATCGGGGGCTTTGACGCAGCAGTGCAGTTCGTTCGCAAGCAGCTTGGGACGGGCGGCCGGGACGTACCGGTCCGCGGGCTGACACCGGACAGCCGCCGTTCGCCTTTTGGGATCATCAGTGCCGTGATCGCCCGATCCGCGCTCGGCGGCGCCGTGGGGCAAATCGCGTTCAGCAGCGAACTCGCCGTGTTTCCCCTATCAAACTCACGCGATCCGGCGCTTTTGTGGTGTCCAGAGCTCCCTCGCGCCGGCGGTTGATTTGGGGAGTATCGACCGGATACGGATTGCAGGAATCCTGTAAATCGTAGAGTCTACGGACACGGCGCCACCCGCCGTTAACGCTTATGGCGTCAGGACGAAACCTTCCAGCATTAGGGCACGGCGCGGTCGTTAACGATCGCTACGAGATTCGCCAGAGCCTCGGCAAGGGAGGTATGGGTGAGGTGTTTCTGGCGTACGACCGAAGCACACAGCAAACCGTTGCCTTGAAGGTCGTGCGCGAGGAGTCGCGCATGCCTGGCGATGACGAAGCGCTGCGTCAGGAGCTGCTGCTGGCACGCTCGGTGAGCCATACAAACGTGTGTCGAGTCCACGACTTGGCGCCTAGCCCGTGGGGGCCCATTCTGGTCATGGAGCATATCGCCGGCCAGACGCTCCACACCCACATCCGGCGCCGCAAAGCTCAAGGGGGCTACACGGCTGACGAGTTCCGTAAGATCGCTAGCGAGGCGGCGGCGGGACTCGCCGCCATCCACGCCCAAGGACTGGTCCACGGTGACCTGAAGCCCGGCAACGTGATGGTGACCAACGACCGGGCGGTGATTCTCGATTTCGGTTTCGCACAGGAGCGCGCGCGCCTCAGCGCCCGGCGACCGGGTGCTCCCCCGGATGGCGGTACGCCGAACTATATGGCTCCCGAGCGCTTGCGTTCCGGCGGCGCGAGCCCCGAAGACGACATCTACGCACTGGGCCTCACGCTTTGGGAAATGTGGACGTGTCGCGTTCCGGAGCCCGGCTATCGGCCACGGGCTAAGCCGATGCGCCAGCAGATCATGTTCGATGTGCCGGCTGGTCTGTCGGTAGACGAGGTGAAGCAGATCTTCCGTTCCCTGAGCGAGGACGCGAAGGTTCGTCCCCAGGCGCGGCACATGCGCTTCTTCAACCCGAGCGCCCTGACGACGAGCCAAGTGCAGATCCCCCGAGATCGGCTGTCGCCCGGGCCGCCACTCGGTCGCCAATACACCGAGAGCTTTACGCCGTCGGTCCAAGGGTTGCTGGCTACGTTTGCCACCAACGCGCCTGAGACTGCTGGAACGCTGTACGTGCTCGACAAGCCGGTGGTTGGCATCGGGCGGCGCAGCAGCCAGGACATCACGATTCCCGAGGCGACGGTTAGCGGTAACCACGCCGTGGTTCGTTGGCACGCGGGTTCGTGGACCGTCGAGGATCTCGGCAGCACCAACGGCACCTACGCGGATCACAGCTACGACCGCAAGAAGAACGTGACGCTGCTACACGGCAACGAGGTTCAGTTGGGCGAGTGCCGCTTCAAGCTGGTCAGCTTCGCGCACGGGTCGCCGCAGCACGAGCGGGCCAAGCTGTATCTCCGTCAACGAGATGGCCTGACGGGCTTGAATCAACGTGACGAGTTTCTGCGCGTGCTGGGTGACGACATCGGTTTCGCTGAGTGGAACGAGCAACCCCTTTCGGTCGCGCGTTACGAAGTGAGGGGCCCGAACCGCTTAGTAAGCGATCGGCCGACCATTCTCGAGATGCTCGCGCTTCGCCGTGCCGCTCAGCGCGTGATGGAATTAACGGAAATGCTCCTGTTGTCGGTCATTCCTGTGACCGCCGGACGCATCAGCCCATTGAAGTTCGCAGTAGCCATGACGGGGCCAAGCCTGGAAGAGGCGCGGCATGTCGTCGAGCAGGTTGTGAGCCAGGTGCAAGGGCTGATGCCTGAAGCGCTGGATCTAGCAGCGACGATCGTCAAGGCGGAGCCGGGTCAGAACGCCAAGGCGCTAGTCGACGGCTAGTTCGGAATTCGTAGCTCCGGTTCGGTGTTGGGCTAAGCGCCGGTCCGAAATGTCGCATCTTTTTCGCCCGATCAGTACGATGGCGTTTCCGCAGGATCGTAATGCCAGGTGTTCGTCCAAGTTATCCAGTGGCCAGCGAGCCGAGCTTTCGCCGACTCGGTGTGGGCGGGCCCGGTGGTGGAGGCGACCGACCCGTGCGAGCGCAGCTGATCGCCGCCGCGGTCGGAATTCTCGTCGTGTTGGCGGTGCCACTGTATCTACTGCGACGTCCGTCCGGCGAGGAGAACGCGCCGGCGAGCAGCGCTAGCGCGAGCGCGTCGGCGGCCGCTTCGGCTTTGGCTTCGGTTGGGCAACCGGTCGAAGAATCGCGGGTATCCATCGGCCCGCCGCAGCGCGTGAAGTGTAGCGCGTCTCGTCTCACCAAGGGCCAGGAGGGCAGCCTCTGCGACCGGTTAGGCAAATTGGAGAAAGCGCTCGTTCAGTCGATCAACGAGAACGTTGACTGTGCACCGAAGACGGGCAAAGGCGGCACGCTCAACTACGTGCTGGAGGTGGACTTTACGAAACGCCGCACGCGAGTCTTTCCCGGCGCGAGCGGAGAGTGGAAAGGGCCTCAGGCTAAGCGGGCGGCCAGCTGCGTTCATCGGTCACTACCACCGGTGCCGTGGGACAAGCTGAAGCACAAGTACCGTTTCTACATGATCGCGGCGCTCGCGACGTATCCTCCTGCGACTGAAGACGACAACGGAATTCCGAAGTTCGACTGAGCCAGCTAGCGTCGCTTCTTCTTGCGCTTCTTCTTCTTGCGGACGGTTGGGACGACGGCTTTGGTTCGGATGTTCCGCTCAACTTCAGCTGCGCCGATGCGCTGTAGAAAGAGACCTGTGAACGTGCTGAACAGTGCATCGCCCGGCGAGGCTGTGCCGGTACCCGAGGGCCGACTCACCCACCGTTTGATCTTGCGGAGCACAACGCTGCTGACCGGGTTGATCTGGACTTTGCCCTTCAAGTAGAGGGCAACTGCGGTTGGCACTTGGCCGCGGGTCGCGACGACCAATCTCCGTGCCCGCGCGCAACGGCGCAATACACCGTTCACGGTGGGTGTCAGTTCGGTGTACTGGCTTCCCGGCCTGGTGATGACGATCTGGTAAACCTCGTCCCAAACAAGCCACGTCACCTTGCAGGTTTGGGCTGTGGTTGACAGGGGGGTCTTCGAGCCGTCGCGGTAGATAGTGCCGGTCAGCACAATGGTCGTCGGCAGGCCGCGCTTCAGCTTCTTTCGGACGCGAGGATCGATCACGTCGCGGAAGGAAAAGTACGCATAGAGCTTCTTGCGGCTGCGATTCCATTCCAGGCGCAGCGCGCGATAAGACTTCTTCTTTTCCTCTTTGCTTTGCGCGTAAGCGAGTTGTCCGCCGCCCAGCCACAGCTGGAGCATCACCAGGCACGCCGACAGCAGTCGCAGGGTTTGCCGACGCGAGCGCGGCGCCTTGGCGCGCAGGTTGCTCATTCCGGTCGGTCCTCGTTCCGGAACGGGATGAAGCTCAGGACGTTCGAGAAGCCGAACACAAACCCGCCGGCGCTGGTGTCCATCCGGAAGCCCAGGTTGGCGGTCAGGTCCACGGGGATCTGTGCGGCGCCGGAATAGCCGGCCGGCGGCCGCGTGATGTCACGCGGATTCGCCAGTCCGAACAGGCCTGCGCTGGCAAACAGGTCGATGCCGTAGACCGAGCGGTGTCCACGATACAGCGGTACGCGGTACTCGGCGCTTAGTCTGCCGGCGTATCGTGCGTAGCGGATTTCAATGATGTCGGTGCCCAAGAAGTTTGGGGGCGGTCGGCGATCGAAGTTGAGGCCCAACACTCGGGCCGGCAAGAAGTCACTCAAATCGCCGACGTAGTATTGCTCGAAGAACGGCGGATCGCCGGCGATGCCTCCCACGAACGCGCCGAGCCGGAGCACGTGGCGCCAGGGCAGCGTCCACCACCGCGACACTTCGACGTCTACGCGCTGGAAGGAATAGTCGCTGCCCAGCGGGGTCAAGCTGACCTCCGCGCCCAGGTTGAGCAACCAGCCGCGCGTCGGTAGAAAAGGCTGGTCGCGGGTGTCGTGTTGAAAATTCGCGCGCGCGGTGGACAGGATGCTGCGTCCAGGCAGGATGTCGAAGTCGATGGGCTCTCGGTCGGAACCTCGCTTGTGTGAGGCCGCACGCGGCAACGTGGCGCTGACGGACTCGAGTCGATAGTGTGTCCACAGCTGCGTGCTGACGGACAGGTCCCGCCCTACTCCGAACGCGCCACCGAAGCGCTCGTAGCGCACAGTAGCGAAGTCCGGGGTGCTCTTGAGTTGGGTCGGATCCTCCCAGCGCACATCGGCGTTGCCGAAGAAGTCTTTGGCGTCGTTGAACAGCAGTGAGCCTGCCGTCATCCAATTCGTGCCCAAGAACGCCGGATCCAGGAACCGGACGCGCAGAGCGAGCTGCTCTTGCGCGATCCCTAAGGAACCACCGAGGGTGATCCCTGAGCCCGCGAGGTTCGTTTCCGCGAAGTCGATGCCGCCATAGGCGGTGAGGGGGCGCCGATTTCCTTCGGTGTCGGCATCGGCTGACAGGCCCAGCCAAATATCGTTGATGACGATCGTGTTGCGCTCCACCACGTCGACGACGAGGACAATCGCTCCTCTCGATCGACCCTTCTTGAGCGAGAACTGTACGTCCCGAAAAAAGCCCGTGCCGAGCAATCGATACCGCGTCAGCTGGATCGTCGCGTCGTCGACATCGATGATGTCGCCGGGTTTGAAGGGGATGTATCGCCGCACAACTCGCGACTGCGTGCGCGTGTTACCGCGCACCACGATTCTCTCCATGACGTAGCGGACCCGGCCCCGCGAGGTTAGCGGTTCATCGGTAGCTCGGTAGAAGCGCTGCCGTCGGAGCGCGGCGCGTCCGGCGCTTGAGCGAGGCGTGCTACGCCGCGTCGCCGGATCGTCGTCGTCGTCGTCGTCGTCGTCGTCGTCGTCGTCGTCGTCGATGGAGTCGTCCGAATCACCGCCGTCGGCGGTCCCCGCACCCCACGTTTGAGATCTCAGTGGCGGTGGCGCGTCCGGCGGCTGTTGCGCTAGGGCGAAGTTCGGAATGCTCCACAGCAGCAGCAGCACCGCGGCTCGCATCAGCCACAGCGGTGACGGGGAGCGGCGCATGGCCTATTTCAGCGGGTCGCGGTAGCGCGGAATCACCAAGTAAATGGTCTTGATGCCGTCCGGACCGCCCAGGGCCGTGCCGGTTGGAGTCCTTACCCGCAGCTGCGCTTGGACCACCGTGAGTGCCTGGCGTTGAACCGACGTGTTGTTAGCCGTCACCTCGAATTCGACGATCTGGTCGCCTCGCACGCCGAAGAACGTCGTGTCGTTAATCGAGTTGTACGGTCGCGGGGGTTGGTCGACCGGAACCGGACTGACGGAGACGATCAGCGTGGACGCGTCGAACGGGCTCTTGGTCTGCGGGTCTTCGAAGTTGTGATACTCGTTGTCCGGCAGACCGTCGCCGGTGCAGTCGGTTCCGCCCGGACAGTCATAGTTGGTCGTGGCGGTGGTGACGTTCTTGAGCCCTTGGCCTGCGAGCAGCCCGATCAGCCGCACGACCTCGGTTGCGACGTCTCCGTTCTTAGTCTTCTTCGTGACGAGCGGCAGCTCCACACCGGGCGCGGCGGGCGTCGAATAGGTGCTGTTGGTCTTTTCCGCTAGATCCTCAAGGTCGCTTTTCGCTGCCGCGCCGACGCCAGTGTCGACGGGAATACCAACGATCTTGGCGCCAATGCCATTGAGCGCATCGACTACCCCTGTGTAGGACTGGATGGAGCCGACTGCGTCCGAACCGTAGTCGTACGACGTCTGAGGTCCATTGTGGAGCGCGGCGTCCGTAATGATCACGAATAGAGGCAGTTTACCGGGACGAAAACAAGCCCGCCCGATGAGGCCAGCGTCGCATGCCGCGTCGGGTGCGGGCCAGATGCCTCCACCCGTGACCGCGTACTGGTTCGACGTCGAGGCTAGGTACAGCGCCTGCGTGAGCGATTCCGGTGCGTCTCCGCCGCCGGACTGCGTGAACGAGTTGATGATTTCACGCACCGAGTCTGGCGCCTCGAAGCTGCCGCCGACGTCCTTGGGCGCGGCCAGGTCGCCCTTGACGACGGAGCCGCCCGAGCAGCCGGGGCCGGTGCCGCCAACGCAGAAGCTCGTACGATAGACGTCGTCCGTGGAGTTGCCATACGGAGGCCACGGCACGTCCTTGAAGTCGCCGACGCCGATGTAGGCGCCAGGGATGGCGGGGATCGGCGGCGTTGCCGAGGCGTCGCCGTTCAGGATCGAGGGAATGATCTTCGAGTTCAAGCTCGCCTTGACGTTGTCGATCGCGGGCTGCATCGAGTTCGTCGTGTCGATCATGAAATAGATGTCGGCTTCTTTGATGCCGGTAGAGAACTTGAAGCGCTGTGTTTGCGGGCCGCCGTTGAACGGCACGATGAAGTAGAGCGAGGCGTCTGCCGGAAGGCTGTCTACGTCGCAGTCGTCACTACCGGCGGCTTGTTCCACGATGTCGACGACGCCGTCTTCGTCGCAGTCTGCGGTAACCCGACAATCGTTGTCGCAGCCGGTCTTTTCGTCCGAGTCGATGACGCCGTCCGAGTCGGCATCGAAGTCCTGAAAGTCAGGGCCGTCGTCGTTTTGATCGGTGTTGGCAACAGGTGAGCAGGGATCGGAGCGGTTGGGGCCAGCTTCGTCCTCGTCGCTGATGCCATCGTCATCGCTGTCTAGGTCATCCTTGTCCAGCTTGCCGTCACCGTCCGTGTCGCCATCGCCTTCTAGCTGGTCGGCGATCGAGTCGCCGTCACTGTCCGTCTTGTCAGTGCAGCTGGGATCGGGTGGCACGCCGACCTCCAGCAGTCCGCTGTCGTTTGTGCCCGACGACCCGCCTGAAGACGATGTCGAGCCACCGCTACCGCCGCTACCGACTTGGGAGGGGGGAGCCTCGTCCGCTCCGGAACAACCGTAGGCTGATCCGAGTACAGCGAGGAGCGTAAGCGCAGTGGCGGAGGCACCGCGCGCATAGAGAATCCTGGTGACGGTACCGCTGAGCTCCGTGGCGCCGTTGCCCGCCGCTTTGCCGTCGTCGCTCTCCCAGAGTGCCCCTTGCGTCGGGGCTTTGTCATGTCTTAATTCAACCACTGCTTTTGTCCTGTGTACCAATTGGTGAAAGCACAGGAGAGGCGGGGAGGGTCCAAGCTCCCCACCTCTCCGTCTCAATCAAAAAAGCCTGCTTACGCCCCCCAGTCGTCGACTGCAGTCGACGACACAGTGGTTGTAGAGCCCCTGACTGATGAGGCCTGTG